>CALXRJ010000090.1 GCA_944390615.1 uncultured Clostridia bacterium
ATTTAATTTTTAGATAGCAAAATCAAAACAATAAAAATAGGGAGAAAAAATGAAATTCATATTTCCGCAAAATTACAAATTTACAACCAAAATATTAGGTATCATAGATTACCAAACAGCACTTTTAAACATGATATGGGGAGGACTTATTTTTCTAATAGTAAATCTAATCTTTACCAGTCTTAACCTAAAAATATTTATCTTTATCATACTTGTTTTTCCCATGTTAATATTTAGTATAGTAGGTATCAATGGAGAAAATTTAATAAATGTCATCTTATATATGTCAAAATTCATAATAAAACCAAAATTACTTTTTTACACGAAATAAAGTAATAAAATCTTCCAATTTCTAAATTAATTATACATTTTTCGATTTGAAAAACAATCTAACAAAATGATATAATTTGACAAAACCTGTTAAGAAATTGGAGGAAAAGAAAATGAAACTAGAACAAAATGATAAATCAATCCTGTTTGCGACAACACAGGTACCAGATATTTTTTTTGCAGAATATTTAAGCAATATGACAGGAGACTATTTAAAAATATACTTATATTTAATGTTTTTAGCAAAATACAATGGAGAGATAAATATAAAGGATTTATCAAAAAAACTTGCCCTTCCAATCAATACAATAAACGAAGGAATGAAATATTTAGAAAAAGAAGGACTTATTTTAAGAAAACAAACAGGATTTATTGTAGTCGATTTACAAGAAAAAACATTAAACAATTTATATAACTTAAAAATCCAAAACAGTGAAGAAAAAATAGAGCAAAATGCTAAAAACAAAGAAAGGATCAAATTAATTGAATATTTAAACAACAAATATTTTCAAGGTGTAATGGGTCCAACTTGGTATAGTGATATTGATACATGGTTTGACAAATATGGATTTGATGAACAAGTTATGATCAATTTATTTGACTATTGCTATAGTAAATCAGCTTTACACAAAAACTACGTACAAACCGTAGCAGAAGCTTGGGGATTAAACAGAATAAAAAATCTAGATGATTTAGAAAATTATTATATGGGACAAGAAAAACTTATGAAAATCAAAAAAGAAATAGCCAAAAAATTAGGCAGAAGAAATGGACTTACCCAATATGAAGAGGCCTATATTGAAACATGGGTAAATGACTATAAATATGACCTTTCTGTCATAGAAATAGCTTTAAAAAGAACCACTTTGCGTTCCAACCCAAGTTTTGAATATATCAACAACATTATAAAAGACTGGAATGATAGAAACTTAAGAACCCCCGTACAAGTCAATCAATTTTTAGAGCAACGCAAAAAACAAGCAAAAGATACAAAAGAACTACAAAAACAAGTCAAAAAAGAAACTTTTGAACAAAGAACCTATAGTAATTTAAATTTTCTATATGCAAACAAAAATATACAAGGAGCACCAGCTGAAAAATAGAGGATAACCAAAAAAATTCATAGCTCCGTACTAAAAAAGAAAGGAAGCTTAGTAAATGGCAACAAGTGATTTAGATTTTTTGTTAATAGAATATGAACAAAAAAGAAGACGTGCAGAAATTGACTTAGAGCAGAGAAAAAAGCAAATTTATCAAAAATATCCAAGGTTAGAAGAAATTGAAGAGCAAATTAACAAAATTGCTATCCATAAAACCAAAAGTATTTTAATTCATCAATTAACAGATAGTTTAAATACCGAATTTGAAAATGAATTAATGAATTTAAAACAAGAAAAAGAAGCCATATTAAAAAAAGAAAAAATAGATCCTAAATTTTTAAAACCAAAATATGAATGTGAAAAATGTAAAGACACAGGTTATATTACGAATCTCAATCAAAAAACACAAATGTGTAGTTGTTTAAGGCAAAGATTAATCAATATATCATACAATAAATCGAATTTAAGCAATTTACAAAAAGAAAACTTTAAAAATTTTGATTTAACTAAATTTTCGAATGAAGTAAATATGGAAAAATATAAAATGAATATTTCTCCTAGAGAAAATATCAATCAAATCAAACAAGCTAGTATTCATTTTATAAAAAATTTTGAAAATTCAAACACCAAAAATCTATTTTTTACAGGAAATACAGGTCTTGGAAAAACATATATGACAAACTGTATTGCCAATGAACTATTAAACTTAGGGAAAACGGTACTTTACCAAACAGCTCCTGTTTTACTAGAAACAATAATTGACCATAAATTTAATAAATACAAAACATCCAACATCAATAATTTTTACGAGCAAGTACTTGGTGCAGATTTACTCATTATAGACGATTTAGGCACCGAATGTATCAATAGCATGAAACTAAGTGAATTATTCACTATATTAAATGCAAGAGCTTTAAATTTAAACAATAAAATAACCAAAACCATTATTTCAACCAACTTAAGCATAGAACAAGTATTTCATATATATGAAGAAAGAATTGGTTCAAGAATTGCAGGATTTTATGATATTTACTATTTTTTTGGAGAGGATTTAAGATTAAAAAAATAATGATAAAAACAGGAGAAAAATGCAGAGAACAAAAGCTTTTCTTTTCAAAATTTTTTATAGAAAGGAAAAAATCAC
>CALXRJ010000091.1 GCA_944390615.1 uncultured Clostridia bacterium
TATTAACCTATTTAATAGGAGAAGGAATTGAAAATATATTTAAAAACAAAAAACAAGCAGCAACCTCATTTGGAACAATGTGTGTTATCATGATATTTTTTGGTATATGTTTCATATTAGTAGGAAATTTCAATCACTTTATCAGGCAGGTAGAATCAGAACAAGGCATACAAGTATATATACAAAATGACGCAACAAATGACGAAATAACAGCTCTTGGAGAACAAATTCAAACCTTAAATGGAGTTAACACAATCGAATTTGTATCAAAAGAGCAAGCTTTACAACAAATGAAAGATCGATTAGGAGAAAAAGGATATTTACTCAATGGCTATGAAGAAAACAATATATTTCCAGCATCATACATCATTACACTTACAGATTTAACATTAAATGAAAATGTACAAGCAGAAATTCAAAAATTAGACAACGTAAAAAAAATAACAAGTAGTGATCAAACAGTTGCTACACTAGTAAAAATAGCCAAAGGTATTAAAATCGGAAGTTACATAATTATTGCAGCACTTATTTGCATCAGTATTTTTATCATATCAAACACCATAAAACTAACAGTATATGCAAGAAGAAAAGAAATTTCCATTATGAAATATGTAGGAGCAACCAATAGTTTTATAAGATGGCCTTTTATTGTAGAAGGTGTTATTATAGGAGTGGTTTCTGGAGCTATTTCATTAGCCATCATTACAGGAATTTATTTGCTTATCTCACAAAACATTGGCTTTGTAGAATTTTTAGCAAAATTAGGACTAACCTTATTAGATTTTAGCGAAATGTTTAACTTAATTTTAATTGTATACCTAGTATTAGGAGTAGGAATTGGTGTACTAGGAAGTAGTTTCTCTATGAGAAAATATTTAAAAGTATAATATTTATCCTAAAAAAGCAATCTGAAGGGAGGTAGAAGCAATTGCGCAAACCATATAAAATAATACTAATTAGTATATTAATTTGCGCCATTTCTTTTGTTTCTTACGCAGCAGACCTAAATGAATTACAAGACCAAAAAAATGAAATCCAAAATCAAATTGAAGAAAGTAATACCCAACTATCAGATATTGATGAAGAACTAACAGAAAACTTACAACAAATCCAAAAATTAGATGAAAGTATTCAAACAACAGAACAAACATTAAAAGACTTAACTCAAAAAATTTCAGAAAAAGAAGAAGAAATCGTTAATATAGAAAAAGAGCTAGAGGTAATAACGCAAAAATACAATACCCAAAAAGAACTATTAGATGCAAGACTAGTTGCTATGTACGAAACAGAAAATACAAATTACTTAGATGTTGTTTTAGGCGCAGATAGCTTAACAGATTTTATATCCACGTATTATTTAATAACAGAGCTTGCATCATATGATATAGACTTATTAGAATTAGTAGAGAGTCAAAAAAATGAAATTGAACAGAAAAATCAACAACTAAGCAAGCAAAAAGAATCATTAGAATCTGAAAAAAGAACATCACAAATGACCCAAATAGCTTTATCTAACACGAAACTTTTAAGAGAAAATTATATAGCCAAATTAAATGAAGAAGAACAAGCCATACAAGCCAAAATTGACGAATATTATAATCAAATCAACGAAATAGAAGCAGAAATTAAAAATTTAGCAGCAACAGTTAGTTTTGGAGAAGACTATCAAGGGGGACCAATGCAATGGCCAATATATGAGCATTACACAATTACATCCAATTATGGAATGAGAACACATCCCATAACAGGAGTTTATAAACTTCACACAGGAGTTGATATTAGTGCAGGAATTGGAACCGATTTTACAGCAATGGCAAATGGAATTGTAGTAAAAGCAGAATATAATGCAGCCTATGGAAACATGGTTATAATAGACCATGGAGGCGGTGTACAAACACTTTATGCACATGGTTCTCAAATTATGGTTCAAGTAGGACAAGAAGTAAAAGCAGGAGATGTTGTTTTAAAGGTAGGATCAACAGGTTATTCAACAGGACCACATGCCCATTTTGAAGTTAGAATTAATGGGGATCCTGTCAATCCATTAGATTATGTTTCTATACCAGAAGAATAAAGAAATTACAGAAAGAAAAGAAGAAAGAAGGAAATTTAAATGAAAAAAAATATAGAAATATTAATAAGTGTACTAATAATTGCCATCATAATAACATACAATACAATAAGTGTAGCAGCATCAGTAAGTGATTTACAAGATCAACAGACATCTGTCAATAATGAGATACAAGAGCAAGAAAAAAAGCTAGATGAAATAACAGCTGAAAAGTCAGAAACCCTTACAGCTGTAGAACAGTTAAGTTCTGAAATTTCATCTTATGAAAGGGAAATAGAAGAATTATCCAATCAAATCACATCTTTAGAGCAACAAATTCAAGAAGCTGGGGAAAAAATAAAAGAAGATGAAGAAAAATATCAAAAAGATCAAGAAGCACTAAATGAAAGATTAGTTACGATCTATGAAAATGGAGAAATCTCTTATTTAGATGTTTTACTATCATCTAATAGCTTAACAGACTTTATATCAAGTTACTACATCGTATCAGAGCTTACCTCTTATGATACAGAAATGTTAGAAAAATTAGAAGCAGAAAAACAACAAATTGAAAACGAAAAAGCAGAAATGGAAAAAAATCAAGAACAAATAAAAACAAATAAAGAAACCCAAGAATCAAAGCAAGAAGCTTTAAAGGTAGCAAGATCAGAAAAAGAACAATATGTTGCTCAACTTTCAGAAGAAGAGCAAAAAACACAAGAGGTCATTGATGAATTAGAACAAACGAACAAAGACTTAGACAAACAAATTGAAGCAGCACAAGCAGCCATTGAAAAAGCAAAACGAGAAGCAGCAGCTAAAGCGGAAGAAGAAAAGAAAAATCAAAACTCATCATCCAATTCATCCAACTCTTCTAATTCATCTGGCTCATCAGGTTCATCTGGTACGCCAAGTTCTGGTCAAAGTTCTTATGGATTTATTTGGCCAGTAAATACAAAATATAATATAACAACAACCTGGTATTATTCAAGTGGAAGCTTACATGGAGCAGTAGATTTTAGTGGTTCAGGAATTTCTGGAACACCAATTTATGCAGTAGCAGATGGATATGTTGTAACTTCAACAGCAGTAACAGATGGAAAAGGAAACTACACAAGTTATGGAAATTACATATTAATTGCACATTATAATGGATTATACACCCTATATGCCCATTGTAGTCAAAGAAATGTTTCAGCAGGGCAAACAGTTACGCAAGGGCAAGTGATAGGTGCAGTTGGGTCAACAGGAAACTCATCAGGTCCACACCTTCATTTTGAAGTACGTACTAGTCCAGGAAAATATGCAAATCGAGTAAATCCAATCAACTATTTACCTTAAATCATAAAATTGAATCATAAAAAGGAGGGGCTTATGCTAGCAATAAAAACTAGCATAAGCTAAAGACTATGAAAGAAGAAAAAAAACTAAAAATTTATCAAGCTATCATGTTAATTCTATTAACAGCATTTGTAACCTTTATGATTACAGCATTTTCTATGTATACCTATTTTAACAATACAGATATTACTTTATCTGCCGACCAAAATACTTCTCAGTCAAATTTTGATTTAAAAAGCTATTTAAAAAAAGTAAGAAATGTGATTAATAAATACTACTTATGGAATGACGAAATAGACGAAGAGCAGCTAGAAAAAGGAGCTGTAGAAGGATATGTAGCAGCATTAGGAGATGAATATACAGAATATATTCCAGCAGATGAAATGCAAGAATATACAGAAAACATCACAGGAAATTTTGTAGGGATAGGTATTTATATGATTGCAGATGAAACATCAGGAAGAGTGGTTGTTTACTATCCTATTCCAGAAAGTCCAGCCGAAAAAGCAGGTATACAAGCTGGAGATATTATTATCAGCGTAGATGGAACAGAATATACAGCTGATGATTTTGAAAATATTTCTGACTACATAAAAGGAGAAGAAGGATCAACCGTAAACCTAGTAATAGAAAGAAATGGTGAAAGAAAGACTTTTGATATTGTAAGAGAAAGGATAAATACCAATCCAATTACAATTGAAATGCTGGAAAACAATATTGGTTATCTGAAATTACCAAGTTTTGACGAAGGAACAGCAGATGATTTTGAAGCAAAAGTAAAAGAATTGCAAGCAGAAGGAGCCAAAAAATTAATCATCGATTTACGAAATAATGGTGGTGGAATTGTAGGAGAAGCAACAGATATTGCAGATATGTTATTAGAAAAAGGAAAAACCATTATTTCAACAGTAGATAATCAAGATGAAAAAGAAGTGACATTTTCAGAAAAAGATCCAACTTTTACGATGGATGTAATTGTCTTAGTTAACGAAAATTCAGCAAGTGCGTCTGAAATACTAGCTTGTAGCTTGCAAGATAATGAAAGAGCTAAAATTGTAGGAACCAAAACATATGGAAAAGGAATTATTCAAACACTACTTTCCTTAACTGATGGTAGTGGCTTAAAAATAACAACAGAAGAATATTATACACCAAAAGGAACAACCATACATAAAGTAGGAATCACACCAGATGAAGTAGTTGAACTTCCAGATACTGTAACAAGTATATATGCAGTAGAAAGAGAACAAGATACACAACTTCAAAAAGCAATGGAACTTTTACAAAGTCAATCCTAAAAACATTTTGATTTGGGAAGATAGGGGAGCAGAACATGAATTTACCAAATAAATTAACCATATTTAGAATGATACTAGTACCAATCATGGTTATCATACCATACTTTCCTATACAGGGAGAATTTTTGGGAATACCAGTTTCTTATTGGATAATAGATCTCATTTTTATTTTAGCATCTATAACAGATAAATTAGATGGAAGCATAGCTAGATCAAAAAATTTAGTAACAACTTTTGGCAAATTTTTAGACCCAATTGCAGATAAAATTTTAGTTTTAGCAGCTTTAATCTTATTAGTAGATTTAGGAAAAATTCCGGCCTGGATACCAATTTTAGTATTATTCCGAGAATTTATGGTATCAGGTTATCGCTTAATTGCCTCACAAAACGGAGGTCAAGTAATTGCAGCATCTATTTGGGGAAAATTAAAAACCGTTACCCAAATGATTGCTATTATACTAGCTTATATGGATATTGGCGTATTTTGGGAATGCTTTACCGGAGAGCTTACAGGAATTAGATTTATCATTAATCTTGCAGCAACCATTATGATGCTAATATCAGTTGTAGCAACTGTATTTTCAGGAATTGATTATTTGAAAGGTGGTAAAGATTTACTGAAAGATAAGTAAAAATAGAAAGATCGTAAAAATACCATAAAGGATAATAAAACACAATAAAAAGGTAACAATAAATTTCACAAAGAAGAAAAGTAGGGGTGATCATATGACAATAAAAGCACTATTAAATCAAGCAGTTATTATGTTAAAAAATGAAAATATAGAAGCACCAAAAAACAAAGCAAGAATGTTATTGCAAGCTACTTTAAAAAAATCAAGAGAATACTTAATGATATATGATACCAAAGAAGTTACCGAAAACCAAAGAGAACAATATATAAAAAATGTAAAAAAATTAATTTCAGGTATTCCACTACAATATATTACAGGAAGACAAGAATTCATGAAATTAAATTTTTTAGTAACAAAAGATGTATTAATTCCAAGACCAGATACAGAAATTTTAGTAGAAGAAGTCATAAAATTAGCTAACAACATAAATAATCCAGTTATCCTAGATTTATGCACAGGAAGTGGAGCCATTGCAGTATCTTGTGCCAAATATATAAAAAACACACAAATTTATGCAACTGATATCAGTATGAAAGCCATTGAAATTGCAAAGAAAAATGCAGAATTCAATGGGGTAAAAAATAACATTACATTTATAGAATCTAATTTATTTACCAAAATCAAAGAGCAAAAATTTGACATTATAGTATCTAACCCACCTTACATAGAAACAGACACCCTAAAAACCCTTCCAAAAGATGTGCAAAATGAACCAAAACTAGCACTAGATGGGGGAAAAGATGGATTAGATTTTTACAGAAAAATAGCAGAAAATGCCTATAAATTTTTAAATAGACAAGGATATTTATGTTTAGAAATTGGCTATAATCAGAAGCATTCTGTTCTAAAAATTTTAGAAAATCAGAAAAGATATATCAATTTATATGCTAAAAAAGATTTATGTGAAAATGATCGCGTAATTGTTGCACAAATTGGCTAATTTAACAATAGAACGGGAGGAAACTTTCCAAATTTGAAAAAATTAGTTCATCTTTTTCGGATAAATCTTAAAATATTTGCCACAATAAAATATAAGCAATTCTAAAAAATTGCCTAAAAATTAGAAAGGTGGTAAAAGAAATGAAAGTAAATGAATGCATGTGTCAAGATGTATGTTTTGTAAAACCAGATTGTAAGGTTTATGATGCAGCTAGAATTATGAACGAAAATCATATAGGATGTATTCCTGTATGTGATGATGAAAAAAATGTAGTCGGACTATTAACAGACAGAGATATTGTTTTAAGAACCGTAGCTTGTGACAAAAACACCAAAACAACCCCAGTAAGTGAAATCATGACAACCAATGTATGTACTTGTGGCTGTGAAGAAGATATAAACCAAGCACAAAATTTAATGGCTAAAAATCAGATCAGAAGAGTACCAGTTGTAGACAGTCAAAACAAAATGGTAGGTATCTTAACATTAGGAGACTTAGCCCATAAAGGAAAACAACTAGGAGAACACAACTTTTCAGCAACGGTAGAAAATATCTGTGATTGTAAAGGAACCATAAAAAATTATTGTTAAAAACAAACATCATCTGAAACCTAATTTTAGCAAAAAAAATAAAAAATAAAGCATAAAAATAAAACCTCTTAATATAATTAATAAAAACGAGATAATTGATTTTTAATTAACTCAAGATTATTAAATTATATTAGGAGGTTATTTTATGGAGGTACAAGTAAGTAAAGAAAATATATGTATCAATAAATTAGTGGCAGAAAAAAAGGAATTAATATTGATACAAAATGATATGATCGTTCCAGATTCCAAACCAGATATTTTAAATACCATTAATGTAAGCGGAAATGTCTGTATCTACAAAAAAGAAATCATGGAAGACAAAGTCAAAATAGATGGAAACATAAATACCTATATTATGTATTTACCAGATAGCAAAGAAGATAATTTACGAGCATTGACATGTAACTTAGATTTTTCAGAAACCATAGCAGTTCCAGGAGCTAGAGAAGGCATGATTTTAGTTACCAAATGTGTTATCAAAGATATGGAATGTAAAGTTATTAATGGAAGAAAAATCAGTATCAAAGCAGGGGTAGAATTTAGTCTAAAAATATATTCTAATGAAGAGGTAGAAATGATAAATCAAATTAACAACATAAGTGATATTCAAATCTTGCAAGAAAACTTTAATGTAAATTCTTTAGTCGGAAATGGAAGAACATCTGTCTATGCCAAAGATACATTTAATATTGAGCCACAAGATGAACTTGCCGAAATTTTAAAAGTGGACATTAATTTAGTAGATAAAGATATTAAACTTAGTTACAATAAAGTTTTAGCAAAAGCAGAAGCAGAAGTTAAAATTATGTATTTAACAGAAGACAATCGAATTGGAAGAGTAGTAGGAAAAATTCCAGTGGTAGGATTTATCGATATACCAAATGTAGCAGAAGACAATCTATGTGATGTCAATTATGAAATGAAAAATATGCAAATTAGACCAAATCCTGCAGAAGATCATTCTATTTACATAGAACTAGAAATAGAGCAAAGTTGTATGGCTTTTGAAAAACGACAAATTAATCTGATTCAAGATTTATATAGCCCTACTAGTCAATTAGAATTTTCACAAAAAAGAATTTCATCAGGAGCTGATAAAGGAGAAGCTACAAAAGAATTTACCATAAAAGATAAAGTACAAATACCGGGATTAGAAGAAGGAAATTTATTAGATGTTCAAGTTATACCTAATCTTGCCAATACCAATATAACCAATGCTAAAATAACTTATACAGGTGAAATAAACTTAAATTTCATTTTTACAACAGAAAATGCCATCCATTCCAGAAGTGCCAAAATTCCTTTTGAAGTTTCAGAAGAAAATGCAGAAGGAACAGATCAAATTCATGTAGATACAGAAATTATGATAGGAAATACTAGCTTTGAAGTAAGAACAGGGGGAGAAGTAAATGCAGAAATTGTGATGGAAATACAAACCAAAATGAGTAAAAACGTAAATATGAATATTATTGATAATATAGATGTTGTAGAAGAACTACCAGAAGGGCAAGATGAAGATTATGATAGCTTAATTTTATACATTGTACAGCCAGGAGATACGTTATGGAAAATAGCCAAAAGATTTCATAGCACAGTAGATGAATTAGTAAGAATGAATGGAATAGAAGATCCTAGTAAAATAGATGTTGGTCAAAAAATATATATTCCTAAATTTAATCAAGTAAGGAAAGAAAATAACGAAAATGCCAGAGAATCCGTCTTCGTATAAAATTTATTCGCGAAAAAGAATGAAAATTTTTAAACCCAAAAGGTCTAATAGAAATGATAGAAAACAGGGAAGCAAGATCTTTTTTATCATAGGAGTTCTATTAATGGCTGTAATGACTTATGGTATTATTTATAAAGCAATAGACCCTATTTTTCAAGAGATTTGTTCAGATGAAGCCAAATCGATTGCCACCAAAATAACAAATGAGCAATCTACCAATGTAATGAGAGAACATTCTTATGATGAGATGTTTACCATACAAAAAGATGAAAATCGGAAATGTACAAATGATAAATGCCAATATTTTTGCAATTGATGAAATAACTTCTGATATTGCTATTTATATCCAAGAAGCCCTAGAAAATTCTGAAACTTCAGAAGTAAAACTTTCCATTGGAAGTTTTACAGGAATAAAAATATTGTCAGGAACAGGACCTAATATAAAAATAAAGTTATCTTCCACAGGAGAAGTTGCAACAGATTTAAGAAGTGAATTTGTTTCACAAGGGATTAATCAAACCATACATAGAATTTATCTGCAAATAGATTGTACAGTAAGTATTTTGACACCATTTAAAACAATAGAAGAAAATATATCCAACCAAGTACTTCTTGCGGAAAATGTAATCATTGGGCAAATTCCAAGTACTTATTATAATTTTGAAGGAACTGATAGCGATCAAAGCAAATTAGAAATTATAAATTAAAAAAAAATGAGAGAAAAATTGGAAACAGGTCTTTTGGGTTAACAGATTTCAAAAGACCTGCTTTCAGTGGCTTTCTATTATTTTTAATGAAGTTTATAGTCAAATACTATCCAAAGCAAGTTCAATCATTCTAGTCAAACCATTTTCTCTTTCTTCTGATGAAGCATGTTGCTGTTTAAATGTAGAATCTACTACTGTCATAAGACAAGTTGCTTTTTTATTTAATTTTTTTGCTGTATAGATAAGAGCAAAAGCTTCCATTTCTGAGGCAAGAGGATGTAAATCTTTTGGAATTCTTTTATAATAAGCATCTGTATCAGCAATGTATTCATCAAAAACTTCTGAGCAAACCGTATTTCCAACAATTAAATTTAAATTTTTAGTTTGAGCGGTTTCCATAATTTTGTGATTTAATTCCTCGCTAGAATGAACAAGATGACAGTTTTCACTAGCATAAGTTAAAGCAAAATTAGACTCTGTATAAACTTGTTCAGAAAGTATGATATCAAACAAATTAAGTTCTGGCACCACAGCGCCACATGAACCAATTCTAATAATTTGCTCCACATCATAAAATTTGAAAAGTTCATAACAATAAATTCCCATACTAGGCATTCCCATACCAGAGGCCATAACAGTAATTTCTTTTCCTTTATACTTTCCGGTGTAAGCAAAAATACCTCTTACGTCATTAACCAATTTGTAATTTTCTAAATATTTTTCAGCAATTAATTTAGCTCTATTAGGATCTCCTGGCATAATTACATTTTTAGCAATATCTCCTAAATTTGCATCATTGTGTGGTGTTCCCATGAAAATTCCTCCTTTTGAGTACATTATATCCAAAATTAATTAAATATACAAGAGATTTTTTCTTAAGTTTTTCTTTTTATCTACCATCGCTTATTCTTAAACAAAAGAAGGAAATAAAGTGAATTTTCATACATAATTGAAAAAAATAAAAAAATTACTTGCCAAAACGAAAAAAAGGTATTATAATAATAACCATAGATTAAAAACTAACACCAAATTTTCCCAAAAAGCAATTTTTAGGAAAAAAAAAACCAAATTTTTGGAAAGTTAAGTTTTAATCTTTTTTTATTTTAAAAATAAAAAAAGCATTTGGTTTTTGGAAAAGGAGTAATAAATGAACACAAAGTACATATTTGTAACAGGAGGAGTCGTATCAGGACTAGGAAAAGGAATCACGGCAGCATCACTTGGCAGATTACTAAAAAACAGAGGTTACAAAGTAACCATTCAAAAATTTGACCCATACTTAAATGTAGACCCAGGAACCATGAGTCCCTATGAGCATGGAGAAGTTTTTGTAACAGATGATGGAGCAGAAACAGACTTAGACTTAGGTCATTACGAAAGATTTATAGACGAAAACCTAACCAAAAACTCAAGTGTTACAATGGGAAAAGTCTATTTATCTGTTTTAGAAAAAGAAAGAAAAGGTGATTACCTAGGAAAAACAGTTCAAGTTATCCCACATGTTACCAATGAAATCAAAGAAAAAATATATAGTTTTGAGGAAACAGATGTAGACATTGTTATTACAGAAGTAGGAGGAACCGTAGGAGACATAGAAGGACTTTCCATTATTGAGGCAATCAGACAAGTTGGATTAGAAAAAAACAAAGAAGATGTTTTATATGTTCATGTAACACTTCTTCCTTATATATCAGGCTCTAATGAAATCAAATCAAAACCAACCCAACATTCTGTAAAACAATTACAAAGTTTAGGAATTCAACCAGATATATTAGTATGTAGATCAGAACAAGAAATACCAGAAACCATAAGAGAAAAATTAGCTTTATTTTGCAATGTACGTAAAACAAGTGTTATTCAAAATTTAACAGCTGACTGTTTATATGCAGTACCATTAATGTTAGAAAAAGAAGGATTAGCAAGAGAAACATGTAATCATTTAAGATTAGATAGTTATGTACCAGATAACTCCAAATGGGAAGAGATGATAGAAAATATTAGAAGCATAAAAGAAACCAAAAGAGTAAAAATAGCAATTGTCGGAAAATATGTCAAATTAGAAGACTCTTATATATCAGTAGTAGAAAGCTTGCAACACGCAGGTTTTGAAAACAAAGTAAATGTCGATGTAGAAATGGTAGATTCAGAAACCATTGTACCAGAAAATGTAAAAGAAAAACTATCACAATATGACGGAATTATTGTACCAGGTGGATTTGGAAATAGAGGTATTGAAGGCATGATAGAAGCCATCAAATATGCAAGAGAAAACAAGGTGCCATTTTTAGGAATTTGTCTTGGTATGCAAATGGCAGTTATAGAATACGCCAGAAATGTATTAGGCATCAAAGACGCCAATTCTGCAGAATTTAGCAATACCACTAAAAATCCTGTTATCCATATTATGGAAGAACAAAAAAACATCAAGAAAAAAGGTGGAACCATGAGATTAGGAAGCTATCCTTGTATCATAAAAGAAGGAAGTTTAGCACAAAAAACATATCAACAAACCAAAATCGATGAAAGACATAGACACAGATTTGAATATAATAATGATTATAAGGAAAGACTAGAAAAGGCAGGACTTATTTGTTCTGGGGTATCACCAGATGGAAATTTGGTAGAAATCGTAGAAATACCTAATCACCCATATTTCATAGCTGGACAATTCCATCCAGAATTAAAATCAAGACCAAACAGACCAGCACCATTATTTGTAGGATTAATAAAAGCAGCAATAGAGAATTTATAGCTTTGAAAACGGTCTTTTAGCAAAAGATATCATGTAAATTTTGAGGAGAGTAAAAGATGCATCTTACCTTAACACAATATTTCTTGTTATTTATGATATATGCCTGCTTAGGTTGGCTTTTAGAAGTAATAGGTAAATTAATAGAATATAAAAAATTTATCAACAGGGGTTTTTTAATTGGCCCCTATTGCCCCATCTATGGTTGGGGAGCGGTCGCTATTACGCTGTTACTTTATCGATATGCCTATGATCCTTTTGTATTATTTATCATGACAATTATAACTTGTGCCACTTTGGAATATGTAACAAGTTGGGTTATGGAAAAGCTTTTTAAAGCGAGATGGTGGGATTATAGTAAAAGAAAATTTAATTTAGATGGTAGAGTGTGTTTAGAAACCACCATTCCATTTGGATTAATGGGTATGTTTATTATCTATGTTTCCAATCCATTTATTATAGAACAATTCGATAAAATAGATAGCAACATTTTAAATAGAATAGCAATTATTTTGTTCTTACTGTATCTTTTAGATAACATTATTTCAGGAGTAGTTATTTATGGATTTGGAAAAACAACGGTTCAAGTAAGTAAAGAAGGCAGACAAGATAACACCGAAGAAATTACCAAAAAGGTAAGAGAAATATTAAGTTCGAAATCCTGGACTTACAAAAGACTTATTAATGCTTACCCAAAATTGGTAGCAATTAAGTATAAAATAAAAGAAATCCAAGAAGAAGTAAAAGAAAATGCCAAAGAAGTAAAAAACAACATTAATGAAAAAGCGCAAGATGTAAGAAACATCATAAATGACAAAAAAGAAGAAGTGAAAAATACCTTAAATGAAAAAAAGGAAGAGATGAAAAATAGTTTAATCGATACAGGAAATGATGTTTTAGATGAAATCAATGCTAGAAAAAGAAAAGCAAGTGTTTCTTTAAAATTAAGTAAAAGAAAATGGAAAAGAAATTTTTCAGGAAAAAAGGAAAGCAAATTTTAGAAAAAAGGGAGAGATTCTTAAAATAAAAAAGAATCATCTCCCTTTTTTAGATAGCAAAATATAGCAAACTTGAAAAAATTCCCCAAAAATGGTATAATAAAAGGTGTTAGAGTGTGTGAGAGGAGGTACTATTATGGGAAAAAAATTAAGTGGAAATAATGGAATATCGATTGAGATTGTAACCAATCAAATAAAAAATGAAATAAACAAACACAAGGTTCCTAGAAGAGATAAAAAAGAAAGAAAACCGCCAAAAGAAATGGGAAAGTTACGCACATCTGATTGGAAAACTATTAGTTTTGGAATAAGTATATTAAAAGAAATCATCATGGAAGGTTTTGATATAAAAGCAAGGGAATTACAATTAGGCGAAAAAGATATAAGCAAAATTCAAAAAGAAATAGTTGGTTATAGAAGCGTAATCAATAATTTGTTAAGAAGAATAGCAAGAGGAGCTCATACAGAATATTATTTTAGTAAAGATATAAGTAAATTAGAAGAACAAGCCAGAATAATACAAGCAGCTAGAGATGGAGTGCTATTAAAACAAGAAGAAAGAAAAGAAATAATAGATGGAAAAGAAAAAACAATTATTTATGATACAAGTATGACACCAAATGAGGTAGTAAAAATTTTGGATAGATATTATAGAGAATCTGACGAAATGTTAATCAATAAACTTAATAATTATTTAGGATTAGGTTTAGGAATTGCGGGAACGGTAGGTTCTGTTATAACCTCTAAAAATAATAATCAAGTCAGAAAAAATATATCATTAATGACAGTAACAACTACTGCTGTAGGAATATTAAGAGTACTCTCTACAGTATTAGAAGTTCAGAACAGAGAGGAAGAACAAAAACTAAGCAATAAAAGATTTGAATTAGAAAATGATTTATTAGAAAATGAAACACTTAGTAGTAGTGATCAGAAAAATAAAATTCAAAATATTAAAAGTATTGCCAAAAAAGAAAAGCAAAAAAAGAATCAAATAGACAATAGAGTAGAAGCAAGTAATCTTATTATTAACTTAGCAGTAGCGTTAATCTCTGGTATGTATGTAAATAAACAAATACAAATAAAAGAAAATGGAAAAATCGATGGAAAATCATTGGCGGCGGCTTTAATACAATTACAAAACACAAGATCAATTGCAGTAGATTTTGTCGATGCAATACAAAGTGTTATGGATAGCAGAACGCAAAGAGAAGATTATGAAAAAAATTGTGAAAAACTAAGACTTATTTTAAAACAAATGGAAGAAAAAGTATATCCCTTAGAAGGTGCAGAACATTCTTTTGATTCCATAGAGATAAAACAACTTACAGGAAAATTTTTTCCGAAAAAAGATTATGAAACTGGGGAGATACATTATTCTACCATTATAGAAATACCAGAATTTAGTATGAAGAGAGGAGATGTAGTTCTATTATCTGGCGAATCAGGAGCTGGAAAAAGTACTTTTTTAAGATTATTAAAGCGTGGAGATATTAATAATAGAAAAGCAATTCAATTAGATACTGGTGAAATGGTTGATAACTTAGGAAATGAATATATTTCTTTTCGACCTAGCATCAATCTAGGAGACGAAACCAATGTATTATATCAAATTACAGGAAAAGAAAATATTTCTGATTTAAGTGCAAAAGAGAAGAAAAATTTATTAACTACATTAAGACAATTAAAATTTCAAGCTCCCAATTTATTAGAAGAATTAGCTTCCAAAAAATTCATGGAATTTTCTACAGGGCAACAAAGAAGACTTGCTCTATCCAAAGTTTTTTATAGAATAGATGATGGAACATCAGTTGTTATAGTAGATGAACCAGTAGGAAATGTAGAAGATTCTTTAATCAGAGAACAACTAGAAATGATAAAAAAATATGCAGAAAGTAGAAACGTTATGCTAATTTTAACAACCCATCGATTAGATCTAGCAGAAGACTTAGCAACAAAACGTTATCATATTAATAAAAAAGGCGTATTAGAGCAAATACCATTAAAGAAAAAAGAAAAAGCAGAAATCAATCAAGAAAGAGACTAAATAGAACAAACTGTTAAGTGTTTGAGGTAGAAAAAATAAATTTTCTGCCTCTTTTTTACGTGAAAAAAATATTTTATTAATAATTATTAAGATTTCGCGAAAAAATTGATTTCATATAGCGAGCATGATATAATGCTTCTAAAATAATCTACCAATGGTGTGCTAAATCTTTTCTAAAGGTTTAGGCTGCAATATTGGCAAAGCAAAAAGGAGAAAAAAATGATCAGATTAAAAAATGTCTCAAAATTTTATTACAGCAAAGGAGTCATTGCCAGTGGATTTACCAAAGTAAATTTAAAACTAGACATGGGTGAATTTGTTGCCATTACCGGAGAATCCGGAAGCGGAAAATCAACCCTTTTAAATGTTATTTCAGGACTAGACTCTTATGAAGAGGGAGAAATGTACATAAATGGCGAAGAAACAAGCCATTACACCGAAAAAGACTTTGAAAATTATCGAAGAACCTATATTGGAAACATATTTCAAAGTTTTAATTTAGTCAATAGTTATTCCGTTTATCAAAATATCGAGCTAATCTTATTGTTAAATGGAGAAAAGAAAAAAGACATCAAAGACAAAGTAAATGAACTAATTCAAAAAGTAGGACTAGAAAAATTCAAAAACACCAAAGTTTCCAAATTATCAGGAGGACAAAAACAAAGAGTAGCCATTGCAAGAGCTTTGGCAAAAGACACCCCGATTATCATAGCAGATGAGCCAACCGGAAACTTAGATGAAAAATCGGCCAAAGAAGTGATCCAATTATTAAGCCAAATTGCTAAAGACAAATTAGTCATTGTCGTAACCCATAATTATGAACAAGTAGAACCCTATGTAACAAGAAAAATCAAAATGCATGATGGAAAGATTATAGAAGATAAAGTAATAAGACCAGTGGAAAAGCAAAAAAATCCAAAAACACATACTTACAAAAATATTACTTTTGCCAATAAAATCAGACTTGGCATTCGCAATGCTTTTAATATTATTCCTAAATTTTTGCTAGTATTTGCCGTTTACTTTTTTATTACATCTGCTTTACTTTCAGAATATGCTTCCTTCAAAAAAGAAGAGCATTTATCTAGCTTAGAGGGATATAATTGGGTGTTTACTGATTTGTCAACCAATCGAATTGTTGTCAAAAAAGAAAATGGAGAGCCATTTTTAGATGCGGATTACCAAAAAATAGAAGAAATTGAAGCGGTAAAAAGTATTAGTAAAAATGATTTATTAGTCGATGGAAAAATTTATTTAAATAGTGATGTTTCCTATGTTTATGGAACAGCTATGGAATTAAACACATTTGATAAAGAACTCGATTTAGGAAGAATGCCAACCAATGACTATGAAATCATTATAGAAGGTTCACCAGATTACTATTTCATGTCAGAAGAATTATTGAATTCTGAATTAAATAGAGAAGATTTAAATACAGCTCAAATTAAAGAAGATTACAAACTAAAAGTAGTAGGTATGAAATATACAGAAGAAGAAACAAACTCCTACTCTAGTAGTACCAAAATCTATGTAAGTGACAAAGTCATGAAAGACATTGAAAAAGAGATTAACGAAAGATATAGCACCATAAAAACTTTATATCAAAACCAATATACTTCTTACTTAGTTGCTCCAAATGAGAATGTTCCGGTCGGAAAAGCCTATGTTAGCCAAGAATTTGAATATTTGGCAGAAAACGTAAATCCAATTGACAAAACGATAGAAATCGAAGTAGAAAATATGTATTATGATGAAAAACTTAATGTTACTATAGACAAAATATATACCAAAAATAACTTAGAAACACTACTAAAATTAAAAGATTACGAAGAAAATGCAAGTACCATATTTATATCTACACAAGATTATGATAATCTATTTAACAAAAATGTATATCAATCCAGTGTATTTGTAGAAGATTCCAGAGAGGTAGAAGAAGTAGCAAAAGAGTTACAAGATATGGGAATCCAAACCCTAGCCATCAAAGACACACTAGTTAGTAGTGGAACATCAGAAATCTTAAGAATATTTAAAACAGTAGTAACCATTGTAGTAGTTGTGGCTTTATTATTTGTATCTTATTTTATTATAAAAATTATCTTAAAATCGAGAAATGTATATTTCTCTACCATAAGAATGCTTGGAGCCACCAAGAAAATTTGTAAAAATCTATTAGTGATTGAATTATTTGTTGTAAGTAACTTAGCCTTTTTTGCCTTTATTGGGCTAATCTTATTGGTTCAAAATAATGTCATAACAATCGATTATCTAAATAACTTAATCACCTATCTAAGTATAAGAGACTACATTTTATTATATGTTATTTTGATACTAATGTCTTATATTACAAGTTTAAAATTCGCCAAAAGCATATTCAAGAAAACCGCTATCAATGCTTATAAAGAGGAGGTGTAGAAAATGATAAAATTACAAAATGTCAATAAATATTTTAACAGACACAAGAAAAATGAAATCCACGTAATCAATAATGTAAGCCTAACGTTAGAAAGCACCGGTTTAGTTGCAATTCTTGGACCATCTGGCTCTGGAAAAACGACTCTCCTAAATGCCATTGGCGGTTTAGACAAGGTAAATAAAGGCAAAATATTTATTAATGAGGAAGAAATTACCACTTTTTCAACTCATAAAAGAGATAAAATAAGAAATATCAACATCGGATATATTTTCCAAGATTATAAATTAGTAGATGATTTAAGTGTATTTGAAAATATAGCTTTAGTACTTAAAATGATAGGAATCAAAGACAAAAAAGAAATTAATACCAGAGTAGAATATGTTTTAAATGCCGTCAATATGTATCGCTATCGAAACCGTCCAGCAGGAATGCTCTCTGGTGGAGAAAGGCAAAGAGTAGGAATTGCAAGAGCAATTGTAAAAGACCCTGAAATCATTATAGCAGATGAACCAACAGGAAATTTAGATAGCAAAAACTCTTTGGAAATTATGAATATTATCAAAGCAATTTCTAAAAAGAAAACCGTTATTTTGGTAACCCATGAACAAGAATTAGCCAAATTCTATGCCTCTCGTATCATAGAAATTAAAGATGGGGTTATTCAAAAAGATTATGAAAATAAAGAAGTAGACGAATTAGATTATAGCCAAGAAAATACCATTTACTTAAAAGATTTAAAAGAGCAAGAAACAATCGACAGTCAATATTTAGATATTAACTATTATGCAGAAAAAAAGGAAAAAATAAAATTAGATATTGTTGTCAAAAATGGAAATATCTACATCAAACCAGAAAAAAATGCAAAAGTAGAAATTGTGGATGATCAATCGAGTATCGAATTAGTCAATAAAAATTATCAAAAAATTGATAAAAGTGTCTACCAAGAATACAAATTTGATTTTGACAAAGCTATTAACAAAAACATCAAGAAAAAATACTCCTCTATTTTAAATCCTTTTACTTTAACCATGCAAGGATTTAAAAAAGTATTTAATTTCTCGATTTTAAAGAAAATTTTACTAGGCGGATTTTTCCTAGCCAGTATGTTTATTGTTTATTCATTTTGCTCGATTATGGGAACTTTAAACATAGAAGACAAAGACTTTGTAACAACTAACCGAAACTATTTAGCAATTACCATGAACAACCTAACTGTAGACCAATTTTTAGAATATGAAACTTACCCAGAAGTAGATTATTTACTTCCAGGAGACTCTAAAATATCTTTTACTGCAAAATATGATGATTTTTACCAAACCAGTACCGTACAAGATACTCTTTCTGGCTCTCTTGCTAGTATCGATTTGATAAAACAAGAAGACCTAATTTATGGAAGAATGCCACAAAATGAATATGAAATAGTAGTAGATAAAATGGCACTTGATACCATGTTTGAAAGTAGTAATGCTCAGATGTCAGGAATTTTAACAATAGAAGATATGCTAAACCGAAAGGTATCGGTTACCAATATGGACGAATTCCAAATCGTAGGCATAACCGATCAGCAAAGCCCATCGATTTATACTTATGAAAATATGTTTATCAATTTATTAAGTAATGGAAAAGCAAATAGTGGAAGTAATACCTATTCTGGTGCAATCGAATTAAGTAGCACAAATGCAGAAGACCCTACAGGAACGCAATTGCTAGATTATAGCCTTTTGGAAAACAAAATAGAATTAAAAGAGGGAAGATATCCAACCAATGACTATGAAGTAATGGTAAATATAAATAATAAAGAACAAATGCCACTAGAACAAGAAATAGAAACAAAAGTAAATGACAAAAAATTAAAAGTAGTAGGATATTATTTTAGCCAAGAAAATAGCAATTACTATTTGGTGAATAACAATACAATTAAATATAACTTAATAGTCAATAGTTTTAATTTGACAGTAAACCCAACAGACAAACAAGCAGCTTTAAACAAATTCCAGCAAATGAATATGAATATTCAAGATTCTTACGAAAAGGCAAAAGAAGAATATGTAAAAGACAGACAAGAAAATATTCTAAATTCCTTAGTGGTAACAGGTATTATCCTTGCCATATCTTTAATAGAAATTTATTTAATGGTAAGGTCATCTTTCCTTTCTCGTATCAAGGAAATTGGAATTTATCGTGCTATAGGTGTAAAAAAGACAGATATTTATAAAATGTTTTTAGGAGAAATTATAGCAATTACAACACTTGCTAGTATGCCAGGGGTTATCTTTATGGCATATATTCTAAAGGTGCTTACCGGAATCGAATACATGGCAAGTTATTTCTTAATTAATCTACCAATCTTGCTTGCGATTATTGTATTTGTATATGCCTTTAATATTTTAGTAGGACTTTTACCGGTATTTCATGTGGTTAGAAAAACACCTTCACAAATTCTTTCGAGACATGATTTAGATTAGAGTCAAGAGGGAGCCAAAAGGACCGGGTCTTAATGGTTCCCCTTTTTAGTCTCACATAAAAACAAAAATTTCCTTGCCTTTTTGCATGCAATATAGTAAAATATAGGAGAAATAAAAAAGGAAGTGGTGTAAATGAAAAAATTACCATATGGAATCAGCGATTATGAAAGATTAGTAGAAAATGAATACTACTATGTAGATAAAACAATATATATAGGACAACTAGAAAATTTAGCAGAACCATATATTATGTTTCTACGTCCAAGAAAATTTGGAAAAACATTATTTACAAGCACATTAGAAAATTATTATGATATAAAAAAAGCAGATAAATTTGAAAAATTATATAAAAATACCTATATAGGAAAAAATCCAACCAAACTAAAAAATAGTTACCATATTTTAAAATTTAATTTTTCAGGAATAGATACTGCAAATGAAGAAACAACCATAAAAGGATTCAAAAATGAAGTAGCATCTTCTATCCATTTATTTGTAGAAAAATACGGAATGGATTTTTATATCAACTTAGAAAGTGAAGCGGAAAATATTTTAGATAATTTAATAAAAGCATTTAGCATACAAAAGCCAGAACAAAAAATATATGTTATCATTGATGAATATGACCATTTTGCTAATGAATTATTAGGATTTAACACAAACCAATTTAAAAACTTAGTATCTAAAAATGGAAAAGTAAGAAAATGGTATGAAATATTAAAAAAAGGAACAGAAAGTGTTGTAGATAGAATTTTTATAACAGGAGTTTCACCAATTACCCTAGATAGCCTAACTTCAGGATTTAATATCAGTTCTGATAAAACACAAAATGATAAATTTAATAGTATGATGGGATTTACAGAAGCAGAACTAAAAGAATTAATGAAGAACCAAGAAATTACACAAGAAGAACAAGAAAAATTAATACCAATTATGAAAGAAAATTATGATGGCTATCGATTTTCTCTACACGGAAAAGAAAAAATATATAATTCCAATATGACATTGTACTTTTTAAATAGTTATCTAGAAAGTAGAACTATACCAATACAACTAATTGATATGAATATAGCAAGTGATTACAGCAAATTAGGAAAAATGTTAGATTTATGCAAAGGGGAAGAAAGAGAAAAAGTAATTGAAAAAACAGTTTCAGGAGAAGGCATTATAAGCGAAATTACCCAAAAATTTAATCCTGCCATAGACTTTACAGAAACAGATTTAATTTCTATGCTATATTATCTGGGGTATTTAACAATCGCTGGAGAAGTATTTGAAAAGCCAGAATTAAAAATACCAAATCGTGTCATGAAAGAAATCTATTCTAGTTACTTTCTAGAAATATTGAGTAAAAATACAGATTTACAAATAGCAGAAAGTGATTATAATCAAATGCTACAAGAAATAGCATTAGAAGGAAAAATCGATACTATAATAGCAAAAGTACAAGAATATTTAAAACAATTATCCAATAGAGACTATATAAAGTTTGATGAAAAATATATAAAACTAATATTTTTCTGTATCGCCATGAATTTAAAAATATTTCGATTAAAATCAGAAATGGAAATACAAAGAAAATATCCAGATATATTATTAATACCAAAAGACCCAAGCAAAGGTTATAAAGGAGTAATGATAGAATTTAAATATTTAAAAAAAGGAGAGGAAGAAAAACTGAAAGAAAAACAAGAAGAAGCCAGAAAACAAATAAAAGAATATGGAGAAATTGAAGAAATAAAAGAACTGAAAAACATATATAAATATGCAGTTGTAGCGGTAAATGATAAAATCTATGTAGAAAATATTTAACTTTTGACAACATTTTGATGGAATGGTTTATTGCCCAAATTTGATAGACACCAAGAAAAAACTAGAAATGAAAACTTAGATTTATGGGTAAAATTTATAAAAAATCCAGAGGTGGTAGAGATGTCGAATAAAGAGATAAAAAAAGCAAAAGAAGTACTAGAAGAAATCAGTCAGGATGAAAGAGAAATCTATTTAGCAGAGTTAAGAGAAAAATTATAAGCAAAGCAACAGGATTAACAGTAGAAGAAATAAAAAAATTATAATCAAGAAATGAAATATAAATCGACGAACTTTGGGATATATTCTCAAAGTTCAAATTGTATAGTGAAATTTTCAAATGAGTAAAAAATAAGTTGTTACTATTCACAGCCTTAAAACAAAAAGCACCAAAACTAGAGGGAATAAAAGTATACTTTTATTCTCTCTGGTTTTGCTTGTCTCCAAATGTGAAAGTTTTGTGTATTAGCAAATAAAGGTTGACTTTGCTAAAAAAATATACTATAATACAGTTTACGAAAAAAGAAGAAAGGAATGGAAAAAATGATAAAATTATTGAAGAACTTAGGGAAAAAAGAATGGGCTTTAGCAGTAGTTTGTTTCATTTTAATCGTAGGTCAAGTATGGCTAGAACTAAAAATGCCAGACTACATGTCACAAATAACAGTATTAGTACAAACAGAAGGAAGCCAAATGTCAGAAATTATCGAAAATGGAGCCTATATGTTAGGATGTGCCTTAGGAAGTTTAATCTCGGCAATCATTGTAGGATACATTATCTCTGGCATAGCAGCAACATTTTCTATGAATGTTAGAAAAAAATTATTTTATAAAGTTGAAAATTTAGCCATGAGTGAAATAAAAGACTTTTCAACAAGTAGTTTAATTACAAGAACCACCAATGATATTACCCAAATACAAATGTTAGTTGCCATGGGATTGCAACTTATGGTAAAAGCACCAATTACAGCGGTTTGGGCTATTAGCAAAATCTTAAATAAAAGTTGGCAATGGAGTGCCCTTACAGGAGTGGGAGTTGTCATCTTATTATCTGTTATAGGAATTTTAATGGTAATTGTAATGCCTAAATTTAAAATTGTACAAAAATTAATTGATAAAGTAAATGGTGTAACAAGAGAAAACTTAACAGGAATTCGAGTAGTTCGAGCATTTAATGCGGAAAAATATCAAGAAGACAAATTCGAAGAAGTAAATACACGTCTTACGAATCAACAATTATTTAACCAAAAAACATTTGCTATTCTTTCACCAACGATGTATTTGGTTATGTATTTCTTAACACTTGGTATTTATTTTATAGGAGCCTATTTAATCAGAGACTCATTAATGGCTGATAAAATTGGAATATTTGGAGATATGGTAGTATTTAGCTCTTATGGAATGCAAGTAATTATGTCATTTTTAATGCTTGCCATGATTTTTATGATGTTACCACGTGCCCAAGTATCAGCAGAACGTATTAATGAAGTACTAGATACCGATATTACCATAAAAGATGGAAATATCAATTCTGATACGACAAAAGAAGTGGGAACCGTAGAGTTTAAAAATGTATCTTTCAAATATCCAGATGGAGATGAGTATGTTTTAAAAGACATATCCTTTAAAGCAGGAAAAGGAGAAACAGTAGCATTTATTGGTTCTACTGGTTCTGGAAAATCAACTTTAATCAACTTAATTCCAAGATTTTATGATGTAACAGAAGGAGAAGTATTAGTAGATGGTGTTAATGTAAAAGATTATACCCAAGAATATTTACATAATAAAATCGGATATGTATCACAAAAAGCAGTAATTTTTAATGACACCGTAAAAGGCAATGTTGCTTATGGAGATAACGGAAAAGGAGAAATTCCAGACGAAAAAGTAAAAAAAGCAATTGAAGTAGCCCAAGGAAAAGACTTTGTTGAAAAAATGGAAAATGGATATGAAACACACATGTCACAAGGTGGTACTAATGTATCAGGAGGACAAAAACAAAGAATTTCTATTGCAAGAGCAATCGCAAGAGATCCAGAAATCTATATATTTGATGATAGTTTCTCAGCATTAGACTATAAAACAGATAGTGTTTTAAGAAAAGAATTAAAAAAATATACCGGAGATAGAACAACACTAATTGTAGCACAAAGAATCGGAACCATTATGAATGCTGATAAAATATTAGTACTAGATGAAGGAAAAATTGTAGGAATGGGAACACATAAAGAATTATTGAAAAACTGCGAAGTATATAAACAAATAGCTATTTCGCAATTGTCAAAGGAGGAATTAGAAGATGCCTAGAGGAGGACCAATGGGAAGGGGGGCAAACCCTCAAGATAAAGCAAAAGATTTTAAAGGGGCAATGAAAAGGCTTTTTTCAGAATTAAAACCTTTTAGAATATTAGTATACATAGCACTTGTTTTAGCAGTGCTAGGCTCTATTATGTCCATCATTGCTCCGAATCAA
>CALXRJ010000092.1 GCA_944390615.1 uncultured Clostridia bacterium
GTTCAAGTCATCTATACTTACTTGCTCATTTTCCTTTTCATATTGCTCATTTCCACTTAAAATTTCTGTCATAATTTCTTGTAATTGTTCTTGCGAAATCGTTAATTCTCCATTTTCCTGAATCATTTCTTGGAGTTTTTTATTCATTAATTCGCTAACTTCTTTTGATTGTAAATAATCTGTTAATTGCTTACCTATTTGACTTATATTGGCTTCTGGCTTGTTTTGTATATATTCTTCATAACCATTTAAAAAATCAGTTATTATTCTTTGTATATCTTCACTTGATAGTGAAAAATTAATCTTGCTTAAAATATCATTTATATCAAGAGTGGGTAATGAATTTTGTGTTAATGTATTGTTTAAGTTTCCAAAGTCTACTTTTATTTTTGATTGGTCTATCTGAAAAGCTGACTTAATGGCATTTGTATCTACCTCAATTAAAGAATTCATATCAAAGGAATTTTCTTCTTCAGTATCATCAAATCTTTTACCTGTTATTACATTAATTTCCGGATTTGCTAATTGTTCTTGTACAATCTTACTATTTTTTGCATTTTCGATTACATGATCTGTTAAAGATGCTGGATAGTAAATTCCACTAGTCAACATGGTACTTGTTGCTCCTTGTTTTGGTTGTACAATTCCAACTATTTTTAAATTTTCTCCATTTTCTACAAGATTTTTCATATATGCTGTATTATCAGTTTTATCACGCCAAATTTTATATTCTTCATCATACTCATAACAATCACTATTATTAATTAATTTAAAATTAATTTCTAAAATATCATCATAAGAATAGGAGCCTAAATTATCAGGAGTATTTACTTCCTCTCCATTTGAAAACTGGGTAACTAAATTTTGTATTTCACTATAATCTCGAAGTCCCAATGTATATAGTAAAAAATCACTAATGTTTCCTTGTGATGTCAAAACTAAAACACATTCATTATATTGTGTAGGCCATTTTCCTGCTTTGACATCATATTGGTTTTTATACAAATTTGAGTCTTTTGGCATTTGAAAAAATACATTTGTACTCATCATGCTAGACATCATACTATTAGCAGATGCCCCTGAACCCATTCCTAAACTTGAAAATGTAGTATCTGGATTTACTTGCCTTAAATTTTCTGTATCTGAACTGTAAATTGAAGGAGTGACATCATATGTGTATTCAATGTCTTTTGCATATTCATTTATAGGGCAATTATCACTTTCTAGGTACTCTTTTAAAGATTTTAAATCATTAGAGCCTATTGTGGAAAACATCTTTGTTATTCTTTTACTAACATTAATATCTCCACTTTTTTCGTTATTTCCATCATCACTATTGGAACCTGCAAGTAGTGAGGTTATATCCACTCCTGAACTTTGTATTTGCAAAGGGTATTCTGATAAAGTTTCTTCTTCTACTGATCCAATATAGTTATTGACACCATTTGATAATGATAATATTAGTGCTATACCAATAATTCCAATGGAACCAGCAAAAGATGTTAAAATAGTTCTTCCTTTTTTGGTTTTTAAATTATTAAAGCTTAAGGATAATGAAGTTAAGAAAGACATTGTTGTTTTTCCAAAGTTTTTATGTACAGGTTTTTTATGTTTCTCATTTTCGATTATATAAGGATTGGTATCGGAAAGTATTTTTCCATCTTTTATATTTACAATACGAGTAGCATAATCTTTTGCAAGCTCTGGGTTATGTGTTACCATTACTACTAAACGGTCTTTTGCAACTTCTTTTAATAAATCCATAACTTGGATACTGGTATCACTATCTAATGCTCCTGTTGGCTCGTCAGCAAGAACTATATCTGGATCATTTACTAAAGCCCTTGCAATTGCTACCCTTTGCATTTGCCCACCTGATAATTGGTTTGGCTTTTTATGAAGATGATCTACAAGTCCTACTTTTTCAAGTGCTTTTATTGCTTTTTGTTTTCGTTTGCTTTTAGATACTCCTGAAATGGTCAAGGCAAGTTCTACATTGGCTAAAATTGTTTGATGTGGTATTAAATTATAACTTTGGAATACAAAACCAATTGTATGATTACGATAAGAGTCCCAATCTCTATCTTTATATTTTTTAGTAGAAATTCCATTTATGATTAAATCTCCCTTATCATATCTGTCTAAACCACCAATAATATTTAAAAGAGTCGTTTTTCCAGAACCACTTGGTCCAAGAATTGCAACAAATTCATTATCTCTTAAATTTAGACTTACATCATCCAAAGCCTTTTGTATTAAATCCCCTGTTTTATATTGTTTATGAATATTTTTTATTTGTAACATAATACTCTCCTACTCTTTTTTAATAAAATCTAATTTGATTTATTACTTTAGGAATATTTTTTATGGTATCTGATGGCAACCTCCCATAATTGCTACATATCCAAAGTCTCCTTTGTTCGTTATCTTACAGTTCTTTATGTTTTTTCGTATTATATTTATCATATCCCATTTTTACTAAATCTTCATACGCTTGCCATACCGTATTGGGAATATCCATTTCTGTTGAACTTCCACCAACACAACATACTAAATATGGTTCATCAATCTCATATAAATTTCCTACGGCTTTTGCCATGTATTTTTCTTCTTCTTGCTGTGATAGCACGTTAATTTTAATTTCTGTTGCTTGGATTATTTCTGTTTGTAATTCTTCTAACTTTTCTTTATTTAGCATTCTAAAAACACTTGTTGCATAGGCATGGATTGGTATACCTATATTACGATTTTTTATTTCTTTGATAGCATTCATTAATTCTTTTTTATCTTCTTCAGCAATCCCTTTTTCTTTAGAAAAATTTTTTTTGAACATTATATTTTTTAAATATATGTTTTTTATTTCTTTCCTAGCATTTACTAAATATGCTTTTATATTTCCAGACCCTATATCAATTATTATTTCTTTCACTTTTCTTTTTTCTCCTTTTCTAGTTAAGCAAAAAGTTTATTCTTTAACATCAAATATATTTTTGATTCCTATTTCTCAATCATAATAGTTGATGTTACTTGTTTTAATATGTTTTTCTATTACTTTTACCTTTCTATTTTCTAATTCAACTTCCAAATATACTCCATCTGGCAGTCCTTGCATACCCACATTTTCTATTAAGGAACCTACTACATAATAGTTCTTTCCATCTTCTTTTAATTGTTTAGTCCAATGTTGATGTCCATTAAATATAGCAACTACATTTTCATCAGTTTTTATAATTTCTTTTACTTCTTTTCGATTACTCATTAATCCCTCTTCTGGATTTTTTTCAAACCAATAATTTCCTAATTGCTTATCTTCCGCTAAGCCAAAATGAGTAAAAATAATACAAGGAAATTGATTTTTTTCTAAATCTTCTTTTAGCCAAACAATTTCTTTTTCTGATATGCATTGTGCTTTATAGATTCCACCATCATCTCGACCTAAATCTTCTCTAATATCTGTTGTTAAGATGATAAAATGATACCCATTTAAATCAAATGAAAAAGTTGCATTTTTATATCCCATAATCTCTTCAATCTCTTTTCTTTCGTTCATAGAGCGCAAATCGTGATTGCCAATTACTGAATAAAATGGTACTTGAATATTTTTTAGTTTATTCCAAATGTAGGTATAATTTATAATGTCTTTATCATGATTATAAGTATCTTCAATCAAATCTCCTAAACAAATACTCAAATCTGGCTTTTTTTCATTTATCTTATTGATTAATTCATTTATTATTTCTACAGAATATTGTGTTAGTTTTCTGCTCAAATTAAAATCTAATTTTTCAGGTCTTTTATTTAAATAATGTATGTCTGAAAAAATAATTAATTTGCATTTAGTCATTATTGCTACTCCTTTTTCTTTTATATAATCTTTGTCTTTTGCTTTAAATGAAATTTACTTCTAAAATTTGATTTTGACAAACTATTTAATATGTTTTCTATTCTTATATCCTGCATAATTATCACCTTTTAGATATTTCTTATAATAATTTTTCTTTTTTTCCCATGTCATGTAATAAACACACTCTAATATTCGTATTATTTGATTTTTCAACTCCATATTCATTTTAAAATTTTCCAATATCCATTTTTATTGGCACCAATTCTTCTAATAATGTTTTTTTCTTTTAAATTTGATATAGTTCTGTCAATTGTGCTTTTTGATAAACTTGTTTTCTTTGCTAGATCTTTTTTGGTAATATTCTTATTTTCTTTTATTAAATTCATTACTTTTATTTCATTGTTACTGAAATTTATTACCTCATTTATTACTTCATTTATTACCTCATCTTTATTTGAATTTTCATTTTCAAATCTCTCATGCATAAATATTGTCGTAATAAAATAATCCCTTGTTTCATTTGTTTCAAATTCAGGTTCTTCTGAACCATTATTTTTTAAAGCTCTTTTTATTTTTGGAATACCTGTATTTCTACCTTCTGTTAATTTTAATTCTTTTAAAAATTCTCCAATTCTACGATTTCTGTATTTTCTTGCTATTATATTTTTATCTTCAATTGACTTTTCACTAATTGAGCGGTCTGGACCTGGATAACTTACAATATGAATTCTATCTTCCATTATTCTTACTTCTACAGGTTCTCTTACATCATATCCTCGATGATAAACTGCATTTACTAATGCTTCCTCTATTGCTTGATATGGGTAATTAAAAAATCTTTCAGCTTCTGCCTGTCCATCTATTTTTAATATTTTTTCTACAATAACAGTATTTTGGATATAAGTTAAAGCACTTTTTATCATAATGTCAATTGGTCCTTTAAATATTTGCTCTGTCATATTATCGCCTTCTGGTCCGTTTCTTAAATCTACTACTTCTATTTGTGAATATGGAAAAAACTTTTGTGGATCATCATTGAAAAACATTAAGCCAACATTTAGAGGTTTCATATATTCTGGGGTTCCATCTACAATTCTCATACTTTTGCATAAATCAATAAAGTCCATTCTGTCAGATTCTTCTAATAAATCACTTTTAATTTCATATAAATAATTTTGAATAAGTGGTAATTTCAAATCTTGAATTTCCGCTTCATGATTCATTCTATCATCAAAAGGAATCGTTCTTGCCATATCATACAATTCTTTTTGTTCCGTTTCTGTTGCTTTTACTGTGCTTGACATTTTTCTTATATAATAGGAATATCCTTTTGAAAAATCTTTATCCAACGTTGTTGGACATTTATATGGTCGTGTTTGTCCACCAAAACACCATACTACTAATATATTTTTATCTTTATATTGTGCTACATCTACGATTGGCGTATATGATGGTTGAATTAA
>CALXRJ010000093.1 GCA_944390615.1 uncultured Clostridia bacterium
GGTGGACTAGATTCATATAAAAGAAAAGTAGATACTTCAAAAGTAGTAAAAGCACATGAAGAAAAATTAAAAAACAGTCAAGAAAAAGTAGATGATGAAAAAGAAAAAGGTGCTGCTAGAACAAGAGGAGCAAGATAACAAAAAAACATTAGGTTTTATCCTAATGTTTTTTCCGTTAGTTAATTAACAGATTGGTAAGTTGTCACCAATTATTAACTAAATAGAAATTTTTAAATTATCTTTTCCTACAATAAAATTTTTTATATTTAAACGTAAAGCTTGTCCTTTAGTATATTCATGCATATGTGTTGAAATTATAGTTTTATTTTTGTATTTATTACACAAATATTTTATATCCTCGATTCCCATATGTGCAGGTGATACATTTTGTGCATGCGACATATCTAGAATTGATATATCTGTTTCTTCTACGATATTTTCAATAGCATTACAGAATTTACTATCTCCAGAAAATCCTATTTTTTTATTTTTTAAAGTGATTATATATCCATATGCTGGTTCAAAATTTCCTTGTTTTACATATTTAGTATATGCCACAAAATCTTTTCCTTCAATTTTACTTTCTTCTGAATTAATATATAATTTCAAAAGAGAAACAAATTCTGTATATTCTTTTTCAATTAAATATTGATTAACTGCTTCATCGATGATACTTTCTAGTTCACTTATATATTTTTTTAAGCGAAAGGTAATAAAACCTTTTAAGAAAAGTTTAGAATGACATTTCAAAAAATCGTAAAAAATATGAAATAAGGTATTTTCTTTGTTAGAAACTTTCTCTATATCTTCCAAATAGATCTCTTCTATTTTTGTTAAAATTTGTTTTTTTTCTAATGAATCAAAATAAAAATATTCATTTTGTAAAATTTTTCTGGTTATCGTATCTTCAAAAAGATCTAAAACTAAAAAGACAAGAAGATGAGAAATGGTACTTAAAAATAATTCTAAATCTTTTCCCTTATAATGAATAATAATATTATAATATACTTTGAATTTATGACATGAAAAACAAATATCATCTAATGCCAAATTTTTTAAATTTTCTAGTAGATAATGAATTGCTTTCGGATGATTGGTTTTGATACACAAAGTTTTCATTACATAAACTCCCTTCCAAATATAATTATTATCTACTAAAAACACACAAGATATACATTATATTATGCAAATACTTTAAATAAGTGTATTGCTATTTTTTTTCGATTGTAGTAAAATGTGTACCAAAGACTTTATTTAATAGAAAGGAAAATGAATGAAAAGAAAATGGCAATGTTATGAAAATAACAACAAAGAAGAAGCATTAAAAATAGAAGAAAAATTTAAAATAAATCCATTATTAGCTACTATATTGGCCAACAGAGGAGTGACAGAAAACACAGCAGAATTATTTTTAAATCCGACTAGGCATGATTTCCATAATCCATTTGAAATGCCAGATATGGAACAAGCAGTAAACAGAATTTTAAAAGCAATTGAAACACAAGAAAAAACCATTATTTATGGGGATTATGATGTAGATGGCATAACTAGTATAACTGTTTTAAAGAGCTTTCTAAAAGATAGAGGTTTAACCGTACAAAATTATATTCCCAATCGATTAAAAGAAGGGTATGGATTAAACAAAGAAGCTATTGAAAAAATTGCAAAAGAAAATTATACTTTAATGATAACGGTAGATTGTGGGATTACAGCTGCCAAAGAAATTGAATATGCCAAAACTTTTGGGATGGAGACTATTGTTACTGATCATCATGAACCAGCAGAAAATTTACCAGATGCTTTAGCTGTCGTAGATTGTAAAAGAAGTGACAATCAATATCCATTTCGTGAATTAGCAGGTGTAGGGGTTGTTTTTAAGTTAATACAAGCAATTAGTATCAAATTAAATTTAGAAGAAAAAGAATATTTAAAATATTTGGATATTGTCTCTATTGGAACCATATCAGATATTGTTCCACTTGTGGATGAAAACAGGGTAATCACAAAATTAGGTTTAAAATTAGTAAGATGCACAAAAAATATTGGACTAAAAGCTATTTTAAATGAAATCGGCTATCAAAAAATAGATTCTACTGCTATTTCTTTTGGTGTAGCACCAAGAATTAATGCCTGTGGAAGAATGGGATTTGCCAATAAAGCACTAGATTTACTTCTTACGACTGACCCTAAGGCAGCAGCTAATCTTGTCAGTGATATAAGAGAATTTAATAATCAAAGACAATTAGAAGAAAAAAAGATTTTTGAAGAAGCTAATTTACAAATTCAAGAAAAAAAATTAGAAAATGCAGAAAGTATTATTCTTGCTGGACAAAATTGGCATAGTGGTGTGATAGGAATTGTATCTTCCAAAATAACAGAAATGTATTATAGACCATCTATACTAATATGTTTTGAACAAAATAAAGAAGTTGGAAAAGGTTCCGGAAGAAGTATACCAGGTTTTGATTTACATGATGCACTTATGAAATGTGGAGACTTTTTAGCAGGGTTTGGCGGTCATAGTATGGCAGTTGGCGTAAGTGTAAAAAAGGAAAATTTTGAAAAATTCAAGGAAAAATTTTTAGAGCTAGCAAAACAAGCCAATATAGCTGATTTAGTTCCTATTTTAGATATAGATGCAATCATCAATATGGATGAAATCAATCAAGAAATGGTAGAAAGTTTATCTTTATTAGAACCTTTTGGCGAAGGCAATAAAATGCCTATTTTTGAATTTAAAAATTTAAAAATTGATTCCATTAGAAGTTTAACAGAAGGAAAACATTTAAAATTAGTATTAAAAAGTGATCATAATACCTATGTTAATGCCATTGGTTTTAATTTAGGATATTTATCAGAAGATTATAAAATAGGAGACAGAGTAAATGTTGTTGGAAATTTAGAAATTAATTCATTCAATGGCAATCAGTCTATTCAAATTAATTTAAAAGATTTAATGAAAACCATATAAAAAAGGAGGGGATTTTATGGCAGAACAATTAGAGATAACGATATATGATGTAATATCCAAAAAAAGAGAAATTATCAAAAAAGTAGATACCAAACTAATCATGAAAGCTTATAATTTTGCTTATGATAAGCACAAAGACCAAAAAAGAAGCTCAGGAGAACCTTATATCATTCACCCTTTGAATGTTGCTTATATTCTTGCTG
>CALXRJ010000094.1 GCA_944390615.1 uncultured Clostridia bacterium
AAAAACTTTTCCATTTACAGGATAATTTAAAAAAGTTAAATAAAACTAGATTATTAGCTGCTATCTTGAAATTACAATTACCAGAGCTTATTTATAAAAATAAACAATATCCTGATTTAGATTTAAATGTTACATTTGAAAAAGAACGTGCTGATGCTAATGGCTTTTATACACTTTCTTATATTATTGATTTAAATGGCTTTAAATTTGAATTACATGCACAACCTGAATTTTGTTATAAATATTCTTTAAATGGAAATTGTGCTCATAATAGTACCTTAAAAGGCAAATCGTTTGAAATTAGTTCCTTATTTGAGTTAAAAGCTGACCAGAATAGGCAGGAAAATGAACCTGAACTTTTAAAAATGTATACCACCTTTTTAGCAAGTATTGAACAGGGTGCTTATAAAAAATATGGGGAAAATTCACCTTTGCAAAAGAAATTTCAAGAATATATTCTTTATGCTATTTCTAAAATACAGTTAAAAAACACATTTGAATTTAGTCCTAATCAAAAAGCTATCCCTTTTGTTGATTATATAGCTTCTCTCATCGAGTATAAAGGTGCTAAATTTGGAACCATTTCACCTGCCCATAGAATTATGCCAAATCAATCTATCTCAACACCGCAAAATGCTCTCTTTTCTTTAGAAGATATTTTAAAATCTCGTGTTGGAGTATCTGTTTTGGCTAATCTAGTTATTGCGAAATTTAAAATGGAAATCGTAGAAAAAGGACAAAATATTGAATCTCCTTTAAAACCCAGAGAATACTCTTTAGACACGATAGCAGAAGATTTTAAACATGATGTTCGTGCTGTTAAACGTGATAAAAAACCTTTGTCTAATGAAAGAAAACCTTTTTATCCACAAGGGCAACATCCTAGTTCTGAACGTTAAAAAAGTCTGTAAAGAATTGCAAATCAATTCTTTACAGACTTTTTTTAATTTTGGTAATAGCTAAACCATCTCCCACTTCTAAAATTTCGGTTTCTAAATCTGGGTTTTCTGTTGTTTTGGCAATATATTCTCTTAACTTTCTAACTGCTGTACGCTGTTTGTGTTTATTATAATCCCCCATTACATAGCCTTTATATAAAATATTATCAGCAAATAGGATGCCATCTGGAGCTAACATTCTAAGGGACTCTTCTAAAAAAATAGGATATTTTGCTTTGGCAGCATCAATAAAGATCATATCATAGGTTTGATTTAAGGTTGGTAATATTTCTACTGCATCTCCCACATAGATGTTTATTTTGCCTTCCAAGTTCATCGTTTTTATGTTTTCTTCAGCTTCTTTGGCTCTTTGCTCATCTTTTTCTATGGTATCAATAAAACCTTGGTTGCTTAAAAATTTAGAAAAACATATAGCAGAATAACCAACCGCTGTTCCTATCTCTAAAATTTTAGTAGGTCTGTTTTGGTTCATTCTTTTTTCAATTTCTTGTAAGGTATCATCCATTATGATTGGGATATGTTCGTTTAATGCTTTTTCTTTGATTTTATTTAATTTTTCTTCCATCATTATCTTTTTTTTTTCCTCTTTCTTTTCTTCTTTTTCTTTAAGTCACTTTAAAACTATTCTTTATTGAGAAAAAGAAATTATTTTATGATTTCTTTTGTTGCATCTGCTATAGAACATTTTAGATTCATATTCCTATTACTTTATTTATTATTTCTGGTTGCTCTTTCTCTTTCTTTGTTGTTCAAAATCTTTTTTCTTAATCTGATATTTTTAGGTGTTACCTCTACTAACTCATCATCTTGAATAAATTCAATGGCTTTTTCTAAGCTCATTTGAATTGGTGGTACTAAATGAAGTGCATCATCAGCTCCTGAAGACCTCGTATTGGTTAAATGTTTTTCTTTACATACATTTACTGCTATATCTTCTGAACGAGAATTTATTCCTACTATCATTCCTTCATATACATCTACACCAGGTCCGATAAATAAATCTCCTTTTTCTTGTGCATTAAATAATCCATAAGTTATTGATTTTCCTGTCTCAAATGCTACAATTGTTCCTCTTACTCTTGCTACAACATCTCCTTTAAAAGGTTCATACCCTTTAAACATACTTGCCATAGTGCCTTCTCCTTTGGTGTCTGTTAAAAATTCTGTTCGATAACCAATTAGTCCTCTTGCTGGAATATCAAACTCTATTTTGGTGTGTCCATTATTAAGTGGCTCCATATTGGTCATTTCGCCTTTTCTTCTTCCTAATTTTTCGATGACTGTTCCTACCGCATCATCTGGCACATTGACAACTAAGTTTTCAATTGGTTCGCATTTTACCCCATTGATTTCTTTGATAATAACTTTTGGGCGAGAAACTAGAAGTTCAAATCCTTCTCTTCGCATGGTTTCGATTAATACGGATAAATGTAGTTCTCCTCTTCCAGATACTTCGAAAGAATCTGGTGTTTCTCCTTCTTTTACTCTTAAGGATACATTTCTTTCTAATTCTTTAAATAATCTGTCTCGAATATGTCTTGAAGTGACAAATTGTCCTTCTCTTCCTGCAAATGGTCCGTTATTGACACTAAATGTCATGGTAACTGTTGGTTCATCTATGTTGACAAATGGTATTTTTTCTACATGAGCAGGGTCACATACGGTTTCTCCGATGCTGATATCGGAAATTCCTGCAAATTCTATAATGTCTCCTGCTGTTACTTCTTCTACTTCCACTTTTTTTAGTCCCACATGGGTATATAATTTAGCAATTTTTCCTTGATATATGGTATCATCTGATTTTACAATCGATACATTCATGCCTGATTGAAATTTTCCACGCTCTACTCTGCCTACTCCAATTCTGCCTACATAATCATCATAATCAATGTTGGATACTAACATTTGAGCAGGTCCTTTTTCATCACAATTTGGGGCATCGATGGAATTGATGATGGTTTCAAATAAAGGGGTCATATCTGAATCTTCGTCTGCTAAATTTAATTTGGATGTTCCATTTTTAGCTGATGTATAAACTACTGGGAAATCTAACTGCTCATCTGAGGCATCTAGTTCGATAAATAATTCAATCACTTCATCTACTACTTTTTCAGGATTGCATCCAGGTCGATCAATTTTGTTAATTACTACTATTGGCTTTAAGTTTAAAGCTAATGCCTTTTTTAAAACTTCTCTCGTTTGAGGCATAGCTCCTTCAAAAGCATCTACTAATAAACGTACACCATCTACTGTTTGTAGTACTCTTTCTACTTCTCCACCAAAATCTGCATGTCCTGGTGTATCTACTATATTAATTTTGATATCTTTATACATAACAGATGTATTTTTAGAAAGAATGGTAATTCCTCTTTCTTTCTCTAAATCATTAGAATCCATAATTCTTTCTTGAACTTGTTCATTGTCTCTAAAAATATGACTTTGTTTTAATAAACTATCTACTAATGTCGTTTTACCATGGTCAACGTGTGCGATAATTGCTATGTTTCTTATTTTTTGGTTGTTCATTTTTTCTTCTCCTTTTTAGTTAGTATATCTTTTTTATCTACTTTTTAACTTTTTTATTATACTACGTTTATATACTTTTGTCAATTTAAATTCGGTTTGTTTACATAATTTTTAAGAATCATTTCTTTTTGCTTAAAAGAAATGGTTCTTTCACGAAAAGAAACAGTCCTTTAAAAAAAGTGAACTTTATTTAGTTCACTTTATTAATTCTATTATTTTTTGCATAATGATATCAGTTACTTCCTGAGCAATTTCTTTTTCTTTTTTATTTTTTTTGTATGCTTCTATATTTAGTGGTTTACCATAAGTAATGGTAGTTTTTTGAAATAGTTTTTCTCCCCCTTTAATTCCTACTGGTATGACTGTTGCGTCTGAATTTAAGGCAAAAAAGGCTGCTCCTGTTTTGGGTTTGATACCTTTTTTGATTCCATTTCTGGTTCCTTCTGGAAATATGGCTATACATTTTCCTTGTTTTAAGGTTTTTAAAGATTCTTTCATTGGTCCTAGATCTTTATCATTCCTCTTTACTAAAATAACATCAAATGCTTTTCCTAAAAAGGCTAAAAATGGATTTTTGGTTAATTCTTCTTTGGCAATAAACCTTGTATCATCTCTTTTACAAGTCACCTCTAATAAAGGTGGATCTAAAAATGTTTTATGATTTCCACAAAAGATGACTGGTCCTGTTTGGGGGATATTTTCTCTTCCTATGATTTTGGCTCTGTAAAAAATTTTACAATATACAAATATAACAGATTTACAAACAACTCTAACGATTTTATAAAAAAAGTTTTTCAATTTTATCACCTTTTACTTTCTATTCTTTTTTTCTTGTATGATTTCACATATTTTATTGACTACTTCTTGGATTGTCATATCGCTTGAGTCAATATAAATGGCATCTTCTGCTTGTTTTAGAGGCGCAATTTCTCTATGAGAATCGATATAGTCTCTGTTTTTTACACTTTCTAAAATTTGTTCATAAGTTTCTTCTGTCATGCCATTTTGTATATTTTGCTTTAATCTTCTTTTAGCTCGTTCTTCTGGTGTTGCATCTAAATATATTTTTACATCTGCATTAGGAAAAACGACAGTTCCTATGTCTCTTCCTTCCATAATAATATCTTGGCTTTGAGACATTTTTCGTTGCTCTTCTGTCATTTTTTCTCTAACAATTGCTATTTTAGAAACAGGAGATACAAACTGATTTACTTTTTCTGTTCTGATTTCTAAAGATACATCTTCTCCATTCAGATACACCTTTTGTTTATTTTCTTCTATTTTTAATTCAATTTTTATATTTTCTAAAGATTCTTTTACTTTTTCCATATTTTCAATATCAATATGGTTTCTTAACATATAAAGCGTGACACATCGGTACATGGCTCCTGTGTCTATATAAATTAATCTTTCTCTCTCTCCTACTCGTTTTGTTACAGTTCCTTTTCCACTTCCTGCTGGTCCATCTACAGCAACTATAAATCCCATATTTATCTCTTCTTTCTTTTTTTATTTTTTTGTATTTTATCATAAAGAGATGTTATTGTCAAAGGAGATTTTTTGCCAAAGATGGTTGCCCTGACCTTGGGGGGGTTGTATGTTTCATTTCGAGTTTGTGATTGTGCAATTGGAATAAGTTTAGAACTTGTAGGCTAATCATTTGGAAAATGTTCGTGCGATTTTTCAAAGGAAAATCGTCTTAGTCTTGTATTCTATATATTTCTGCTCCTAAATTTTTTAGTTTATCCTCTAAATTTTCATACCCTCTTAAAATATATTCGATATTATCTACTTTAGTAGTTCCTTTTGCTACCAGTCCTGCTAATACCAAGCTTGCTCCACCTCTTAAATCAGTTGCTTGAACTTTGGTTCCATATAATTTTTTAGTTCCTTTTATAATGGCTGTTTTTCCTTCGATGTTTATTTTTGCTCCCATTTTTTGTAGTTCTGTCATATATTTATATCGACTTTCAAATATATTTTCTACAATAATAGATGTTCCAGATGCCATACATAAACAAGCTGCTATAATTGCTTGCATATCGGTTGGAAAGCCCGGATATGGCATTGTTTTGATATCTGTTGCTTTTAACTTTCTCGGTGCTTTTAATTCTACTTGCGTTTCTTTTACTTGTATTTTGCAACCCATTTGTGTTAATTTATCTAAAAGTGGTGCAATATGATTTACATTTACTTTTTCTAAGTTGATTTCTCCTCCTGTGATGGCTGCTGCACAAAGTAAAGTTCCTGCCTCAATCCTGTCTGGCATAATATTATAGCTTACATCTTTTAGATTGGTTACGCCTTGTATTTTTATAATATTACTACCTGCTCCTGTAATTTTGGCTCCCATTCGATTTAAAAAGTTTTGTAAATCGGTAATTTCTGGCTCCATTGCTGCATTGATGATGGTTGTAACTCCTTTTGCTAAAACTGATGCTAACATGATATTTTCAGTTGCTCCAACACTTGGAAAATCTAAATTGATTTCAGTAGGTTTTATTTCTTCTGCTTCACATTTGATTTTTCCAAAACTTTTATTGACTGTTATTCCTAACTTTTCAAATCCTTTTAAATGTAAGTCGATTGGTCTTG
>CALXRJ010000095.1 GCA_944390615.1 uncultured Clostridia bacterium
CTATGCAAAATTTTTGGAACCCTTCCTGTGACGATTTTTTATAAAAAAAATCGCACGGACATTTTCCAAAAATTCTGCATAGAAGTTCTAGCTTATTCCATTCACACAATCATAATGCCAAAATAAAACCTATCATACACTAAGCCCAAGCAGCTGCAATTAGCAGATTTTGAAAAAAACCGAAACTTAAATCAATAAAAGCTTGACAAAAAAAATTAATAATATATAATAAATTTGCATAAACTAAAAAAATAGGAGGAAAAGATTATGCCAGAAAATCAAGAGGAAGAAAAAATCAAACAAATGATAGATGACCTAGTAGAAAAAGCAAAAATTGCATCCAAAGAGTATTTAAAGTTAGATCAAGAAACAGTAAACAATATAACCAAAGCCATGTCAATGGCAGGGTTAGAACATCATATGGAACTTGCTAAAATGGCAGTAGAAGAAACAGGACGTGGAATTTATGAAGATAAAATAACAAAAAACATGTTTGCAACAGAATATATATATCACAGTATTAAATATGAAAAAACAGTTGGCATTATAAACGAAAATGATGAAGATGATTATGTAGAAATTGCAGAGCCAATTGGGGTAATAGCAGGGGTAACACCTGTTACCAATCCGACTTCGACAACCATGTTTAAATCAATTATTGCAGCAAAAACCAGAAATGTTATCATATTTGGTTTCCATCCATCTGCTCAAAAATGTTCAGTAAGAGCAGCTGAAATTTTAAGAGAGGCAGCCATTAAAGCAGGAGCACCAGAAAACTGTATTTTATGGATCCCAGAGCCTTCTGTTACAGCTACTAGATTACTTATGAACCATCCAGGTGTTGACTTAATTTTAGCAACAGGTGGGACAGGAATGGTAAAAGCAGCTTATTCTTGTGGAAAGCCAGCTTTAGGTGTTGGACCTGGAAATGTACCTTGTATTATTGAAAAAACAGCAAAATTAAAAACATCTGTAAATGATTTAGTTATGTCAAAAGCATTTGACAATGGCATGATATGTGCATCAGAACAAGCCGTTTTAGTAGAAAAAGAAATTCATCAAGAATTTGAAGAATTAATGAAACAAGCTGGATGTTATTTTGTCAAACCAGAAGAAAAAGAAAAATTACAAGAAGCTATGTTTGAAGTAAAAGAAGGAATTGGGTATAAATTAAAATCTCATATTCCAGGACAAAGTCCTTACAACATTGCCAAACAAGCAGGATTAGAAATACCAAAAGACACAAAAGTAATGGTTGTAAAAGAAGAAGGAATTGGAGAAAAATTCCCATTTTCAAAAGAAAAACTAAGTCCAGTTTTAACTTATTATATAGTAGACAACTTTGAAGAAGCTTTGGACAAAGCAGAAAAATTACTGGAATTCGGCGGTTTGGGCCATACTGCGGTTATTCATTCTGAGGATAGAGAAAAAACATTAGAATTTTCAGAAAGAATGAAAGCAGGAAGAATCATTGTAAACTCTCCATCTACCCATGGCGGAATTGGAGATATTTATAATACCAATATGCCATCTTTAACGCTTGGCTGTGGTTCATTTGGAGGAAACTCAACAACAGCAAATGTTTCAAGTGTTAACCTTATCAATGTAAAAAGAGTCGCAAGGAGGAGAGTCAATATGCAATGGTTTAAAATTCCAGAAAAAATTTATTTTGAAGCAGGTTCTATCGCTTACCTAGAAAAAATGCCAGATATTGAAAGGGCATTTATTGTAACAGACCCAGGAATGATAAAACTTGGTTATGTAGATAGAATTTTATATCATATTAGAAAAAGAGAAAAACATGTACATTGTGAAATATTTAGTGAAGTAGAATCAGATCCATCTTTTGACACTGTAAAAAAAGGATTAGAACTTATGAACAACTTTGAACCAGATGTTATTATTGCATTAGGTGGAGGAAGTGCCATTGATGCAGCAAAAGGTATGTGGCTATTTTACGAACATCCAGATGCAGACCCAGAAGGACTAAAACTGAAATTTATGGATATTCGTAAACGTACTTATAAATTTCCAAAACTTGGAATAAAGGCTAAAATGGTAGCAATTCCAACAACTTCCGGTACAGGTTCAGAAGTAACATCATTTTCTGTATTAACAGATAAAGAAAAAAATAAAAAATATCCACTAGCAGACTATGAGTTAACACCAGATGTAGCAATTGTTGACCCTGATTTAGTTATGAGTTTACCAAAATCAATTACAGCAGATACAGGAATGGATGTATTAACACATGCTATTGAAGCATATGTATCCAATATGGCATCAGATTATACAGATGGCTTATCTGAAAAAGCAGTAGAATTAGTTTTAAAATATTTAGTAGAAGCATATGAACATGGAGATAACAAAAAAGCTCGTGAAAAAATGCATAATGCCAGCACCATAGCAGGTATGTCATTTACGAATGCATTTTTAGGAATTAATCACTCACTAGCACACAAAATAGGAGCAGAATTCCATTTACCACATGGTAGAATTAATGCAATTTTATTACCATATGTTGTAAAATATAATAGTAGTCAACCAACAAAATTTGTATCTTTCCCAAAATATGAATATTTTATCGCAGACGAAAAATATGCAGAGCTTGCTAAAAAAGTGGGATTAAAAGCAGATACAAAAGAAGAAGGAATTCAATCTTTAATTGCCAAAATTCAAGAATTAAATGAAAAATTAAATATTCCAAAATCTTTCCAAGAAGCAGGAATTGATGAAAAAGAATTCATGGCAAAAGTAGATTTATTAGCTGATAGAGCATTTGAAGATCAATGTACAACAGCTAACCCAAGAGTTCCTTTAGTAGAAGAATTAAAACAAATTCTTATCGATAGCTATTATGGAAATGAAATTCAATAAAAATTAAAAAAAGGTTATATCTTTTCACAAAATTTTATGAAAAGATATGACCTTTTAAAAAAAATTTTTTCATAATTTAGAAAGTAAAAACATATAATAATAGTAAGGACAAAGATTTAGATAAAAAAAAGAAAAAATTTCCAAATTTGACAAATTTCGCAAAATAAGTTATAATAGTAGCTGTTGTTAAGGAGGTATCTGTTTTATGCAGAAAAAGAACAAAAGGGAATTTACTTTAATAAAAGTAATTATTATATGCCTAATTTTAATCTTACTTTCTGGAGTAGGAGTCATGGCAGTAACTACAAAAGTAAATACGGTAAAAATAGAAATGTCAAATGGTTATGAATTGACAGTTCTTACACCAAAAACAAATGTAAAAGAAATCTTAGAAGATAATAACATTATTTTAGAAAACAATGAAAAAGTAATACCAGGGCTAGAGGAAGAAATTGCAGAAAACAAAACTATCACAATCACAGACAAATCTAACCAAGAGATAGAAGTTGCAAAAGTATCAGAAAGTGGCATTGAAATGACACTAGACACTCTATTAGATGCGTATAGTACAATTGTAGAAAAAATTGAAGTAATAGAAGAAGCTATACCATTTGAAACCATCACGAAAGATGTATCAAATGGAAGTTCTAGCACAAAAAACAAAGTTCTACAACAAGGAGTAGAAGGAAAAAAAAGAGTTACTTACAAAGTAAAATATCAAAATGACGAAGAAATCGAAAGAACACAAATTTCGGAAGAAGTAATCCAAGAGCCTGTAGATAAAATCATTCAAGTAAGTTCAAAAGTTACATCTTCCAGATCTAGTACCACAACCAGAAGTGCAAGCTCAAGTTCACAAACTTCAAGTAGCACATCAAGTTCTTCAACAGTAAAGGTATATAAAGTAACAGCTTATTGTTCTTGTAGCAAATGTTGTGGCTCACATGCAAATGGCTATACAGCATCAGGAACAAGAGCAACTGCTGGAAGAACCGTAGCTGCACCATCTAATTTAGCATTTGGTACCCAACTAAATATTAACGGAAAAACTTATGTAGTAGAAGATAGAGGTGGAGCCATTACGGGAAACAGAATTGATATATATGTAAGCTCTCATAGCGAAGCTTTAGCATGGGGGGTTAAATATTTACCGGTTCAAATTGAAAATTAATAGAATAA
>CALXRJ010000096.1 GCA_944390615.1 uncultured Clostridia bacterium
AAATTAGTAACACCTTCCGCATTTGGTGGACACAGTTATACTTATTATGGCGAAAATTATAAAGATTATTTGTATATTGAAACAAATATAGATGAAAAAGTAGTATCTTATGGTAGTATTGACGAAAATTTTCAAACAGAAGAAGGTTCTTATGGAGATGACAAACCATACAGTTTTACTTATTCTACTTTAACTGGTTATAAACTAGGAACTTCTATTATCGAAGGAATTATTTTATATTATCCATCACCAATTGGGTCAAGCTATAAAGCGGTATCTACTTTTGAAAATAATTATAAAAGTGATCCTGTAAAATATCTAAAATCAATTTCACAACAAACATTTGAAATGTATAAAGCTCTTTGTTACAAAAATGGAAAAACAACTAATGTTTCATGGGATGAGGATATTTTCTATATGAATGAACAATTAAAAGAGCTAGGAACAGATATGCGTAAAACAATTGAAGCTTTAGATAAAGATGCTTATTGTGATAGTCTCTATACTATGTCAAAATATGATTTAAATCGTTATGGAGCTTTACTAAATCCAATGAGTTTCTTGGAAGCTACAGCAAATGGTGGAGCAGTTGATATCGAAGGTGCCAAGATGATATTTGACTATAATCTTGAGACTTCTTATCTATATGTTTATGGAATTAATACAGATGTATTTGAAGAAACCAATTTAATCGAAATGACACAAGAAGAGCAAACAAAATTAGAAAATGCAAGAGCAGAATACCAAAAAGCACAAAATTATTTTTCACAAGCTACTGATTTTTATGTAGTAGAACCACAATATAACACAACAGACTTAGTAGCAGGAGAAGTTAACTCAAATATTTTAGATGGACTTTTAGCTTATATCAATTCGATTCGATTAGCAGCAGGGTCTCCAAGAATCGCTTTAGATGATACATTAACCAATAAAGCACAACATAAATCTACTCTTTTAAATTATCGTTGGAGAGTTTTAGGTTTAGACATAGACCATTACTTTGATAAACCAGAGGGCATTTCTCAAGAATTTTACGATACAGCACAAGACTTTTCAGAAGAAATTGTAGCAAGAAGCGGAAATTATGCGGTTAGCCCAGAACTTGCCAAAGGATTTATCGAGCAATTTATTGACGATGCTGGAGTTCCAAGTCTTGGTCATAGAAGATCCATTTTAGACCCTGCACAAGGCAATATGGGAATTGGAATTACAGAAAGTATATGTGCTGGTCAATTCTCTGGTTCACAAGCAACAAATCAAACTCTACTTGCTTGGCCAACAAATGGTATTACCCCATTAGAAGCAATTGATGATCCTAACAGACTTTTTGAGTGGTCTGCAGAATTTTCGGGAGACTATAAAATTAACCAAGATACAACTGTAACCGTAAAATGTTTAAATACAGATGATACATGGAACTTTTCAACAGCCATTGGTGATGATCGCTCATCTGGAAAAAGTTGTGCTTATGAAGCACCTGATAATATGATTCGTTTTTATGATAAATCCATGTATGTAATACCAAACTATACTTATGAAATCACTTTAAATAATATACAAGATAGAAGTACAGGACAATCTACAAGTTATACTTATCGAACCGTATTTGCTTATTTAGATGAAACCAATAGTGAATATATTACTGATTTTACGATAGACAAAACAAGTTTATCAATGGTAGTAGGAAATACAGACAAAATATCCATTACCTCTACTACACCAGAAAACGGAATTGATAAATTTACCAATTGGTCAACCTCTAATAAAGATATTGTAACAGTAACGCAAAACGGAACAGTAACAGCTATAGCAGAAGGAACAGCAACAATTAGTGTAGAAATGGCAGGAATCACAAAAAAATGTGAAGTTACTGTAACTAATTTAATGAAAGGTGATGTTAACAAAGATAAAAAAGTTAATTTATATGATGCTTTGCAAATTTTGAAAAAAGCTATTATAGAAGGAGATTTAACAGAAGAAGAAAGATACATTATGGATTATAATGATGATGGAAATGTTAATTTATATGATGCTTTACAATTTTTGAAACAAGCAATTATAAATTAAAGAAAAGGGGATTTATATGGTGAACTTGAAAAAAATTCTATTATTTTTAACATTTTTTATAGCACGGAATATTGGTGATAAGTTTTCATAATTCTTGCCAAGCCGCTGTTGGCGATACAGGAGTTTACGAAAATCTAGAATATGAAGAAGAGGAAGCTGGAATCTATATTACAAGATTACGTGATAGGGAAAATGTTACAGAAGTAATCATTCCAGAAGAAATTAATGGAATACCAGTAGTTTCCATTTTGGGCAATTTTGCAATACCTGCTTATGAAGGAGAACAAGTTGCCTTAAGAAAAATTACCATACCAAAAACAGTCAAAGGGGTAGGTTCTGATTATTATAGTGCTTTTGAAAATGCAGCAAAATTAGAAGAAATTATAGTAGACGAAGAAAACCCTTATTTATGTTCTGTAGATGGCGTATTATACAATAAAGATAAAACGGTATTAAAAGCTTATCCTGCTAATAAGGCAGGTAGCACTTATCAAATCCCAGATACCGTAACCAAACTACAAGGTTTAGCTTTTTGTTTTGCCCAAAATTTAGAAGAAGTTGATATTCCAGATTCTGTTACAGAAATTGAACAAAGTTGTTTTGCACAATCTTCAATCCAAAGGATTGAATTTCCGAAAAATCTGGAAATAATTGAGAGCTATATGTGTTATAACTGTACAAATTTAACCAGTGTCGTAGCAGATATTAATGGATATATTAATTTAGAAGCCTTTATGAATTGTTCTAACTTAACCGATGTTTATATTGGGGATAATTGTACTTCCATAAGAGGTGGTGCTTTTGAAAATTGTACAAAACTTTCCAATATTAATTTAGAAACTAGTAAAGTAATAGCATTAGAAAGTGATGTTTTTAAAAATTGTCCATCACTTCCTAGAACCATTAAATTACCAAGCACAATGCGAAATGTTATCAAAAGCACTTTTGATGAAGATGTACAATTAGAATTTGCATCTGATAACTATGTAGAAGCAACCGATGAGTGGAATCAATGCATTTTTATTCCGGTAGAAGGAGAGCAAAATTATGAAGATGCATACAAAGTATTTGAATTAACCAATGAAGAAAGAGAAAAAGAAAATTTAACCACACTAAAATTAGATAAAAACTTAATGGATATTGCCATACAAAGAGCTTATGAAATTGCAGTGTATTTTTCTCATAGAAGGGCAGAAGTATACAGAGGATTTGTTTGGGCTGAAGGGGAAGATGAAAGAATTTTTATGGAAGATACCGTTTATCGATTAGGTTTAACAGGAAAAACAACTTTTCTAGGAGAAAATATAGGATATGATTTTTATACAGCGGAAGATGCAATAACTGGTTGGATGGATTCGACTGGTCATAAAGCTAATATCTTAGGGGCAGATTTTACAACAATGGGAGTTGGTGCAGTAAAAACAGAAAATGGCTATTTTTGGGTTCAAATTTTTGGAAATGATACCTATACACCAGAAATTACAAGAACTAATATAACAGAAACAAGAGAAATACCAGTTGCTATGTCCTATTTAAATGATAGAGAAGGCTATGAGGGAATTACCTTATCGGCAGGTAGCGATTATTGGGGAAGTATGGATATAGGAGATAAAATACAACTAAGAGTAAGGTCTAGATTGCTTTACGCAGATGCTACTACTTATTTAGATCCATCTATTTTCCAATGGAGTTCTAGCAATGAAAAAGTAGCAACAGTTGATGAAAATGGAGTAGTTACGGGAGTTTTTGGTGGTACTGCCGAAATTAGTATCACTTTGGCAGAAGGAAAAACAAGAAGTTATACAATAACAGTAAATAATTCTTTAGTAAAAGGTGATGTCAATAAAGATGGTAAAATTAATTTATATGATGCTTTAAAAAAAAAAAAAAAAGCAATTATAGAAGGAGATTTAACAGAAGAAGAAC
>CALXRJ010000097.1 GCA_944390615.1 uncultured Clostridia bacterium
TACCACCAGAAAAAGATATAGAAGGAATAAGCGATTTAAGCATGGGAAGATTATTTTTAGGTAAAAATGTCCATATTCCCTGCACGAGTAAAGCAGTGATAGAAACCTTAGATTTTTATCAAATCGACTTAACAGGAAAAAATGTAGTGATTGTAGGTAGAAGCAATATAGTTGGGAAACCTTTAATACCACAACTTTTAAATAAAAATGCAACTGTAACAATTTGTCATTCTAAAACCAAAAATATAAAAGAAATTTTAAAACAAGCAGATGTTATTATTATGGCAATTGGAAAGCCAAAGTTTTTGAAAAAAGAAATGATAAAACCAGGAGCCATACTGGTAGATGTAGGAATTAACTTTGAAGAAGGAAAAATAGTAGGAGACATTGATTTTGAAGATGTAAAAGAAAAAGCATTCGCCATAACCCCAGTACCAGGCGGTATAGGCGTTGTTACCAATAGTTTACTTTTAGATAATATCATTAGAGCAGTGGAAGAATAATGGTTACCTAAATGATATAGACAGCTTTCTTTCTCGAAATATTGAGAAAAATTTTCAAAAAAAATTTTTTGGAAAATACAGGCAAAAATGGCTAAAATTCACATAATATCAGCCAAAAATTGATTTTTACATAATTTTGACTTTTTTGCCAATTTGTAGTATAATAGAATTGTTGATGACATAGAGAATAAATTGTTTATTAACATAAAGAGAGAAAGGAGAGTATATCATGTTTAATATAGGAGACAAAATAGTATATCCAATGCACGGAGCAGGAACAATTGATTCAATAGAAGAAAAAGACGTTTTAGGAGAAAAACAATCTTATTACATACTAAAAATGCCTGGAGAAGTAAAAGTAATGGTACCAATAGCAAAGGCAGAACAAGTAGGAGTAAGGTCAATTATAGATAAAAGTTCAGCAGATAAAGTCTTTAAAGTATTAGAACAAGACGAAACCGAAATGAACAAAAATTGGAATAAAAGATATAGAGATAATATGGATAAATTAAAAAGTGGAGATATATACGAGATTGAAGATGTAGTTAGAAATTTAAGTTTTAAGCAAAAAGAAAAAGGATTATCTACTGGTGAAAAGAAAATGTTACTAAATGCAAAACAAATATTAGTCAGTGAACTTGTTTTAGCAGAACATGCTAGTAAAGACGAAATAGAAGAAATTGTAGATAACAAAATCAATAATTCATTTATCACATTTAGAGCAAGTGATACCATAAAAGAAAGTGTAGTTAGCAAATTTATTCCTTTTGATGCCAATAACGCCAATGGAGCTACTGAAAATACATAATAAATATGAAAAGAATTTTTAAGAGTGTTTGAAAATGATATGCCCCCTGTCTCAAATAGACAGGTAAAATATCTAAAATAACACTCTTTTTTTGTATAAAAATTTTATTTTTGGTGCATAATGGAATTGAAAGAGAGGGATATTATGGAAGAAAATATTAAAAAACTAAATGAATTTTTAAGTGACTTAGAAGTAATGGCCATCAAACTTCAAAATTATCATTGGAATATACAAGGAAAGGAATTTTTTGTATTACATGAAAAATTAGAAGAATATTATGAAGAAATAAGAGAGCAATTAGACGAAATAGCAGAACATATATTAGCAAAAGGTTATGAACCTTTTGGTAGTATGAAAGATTTTTTAGAAAATGCGCAAATACAAGAAGCACCAAATGAAAAAATAACCAGCTCAGAAATTTATCAACATGTTATACAAGATTTTAAAACACTACAACAAAAAGTAATGCAAATTAAACAAGAAGCAGAAAAACAATCTGATTATGAAACATCATCTATCATGGATGACTATTTATGTAATTATGCTAAAAAATTATGGATGCTAAATGCGAGTGTAAAATAGTTAAAAATAAATCACTTCAACCAATACGTTGACGTGATTTATTTTTGTTACAATCCATGTCTGAAAAAATCTACCTCCAACAGTTATTGTTATAAAATTTATTGCATTCCTTGGCTTCTGGCATACCTGATTTGCAATTATGAGAAAAATATAGTATAATAGAAATGTAGGAGATGATTTTTATGGGATTTTTAGATAGATTTAAAAAGAAAAATAACACAGAAAGAGAAACAGAAGCTACAGGAAGCAGACCTGTAGAACAATTACCATTTCATGTTGAATATAGTTTAACAGCAAATGGAGATTTATTAGTAGAATTTTATGATCGAAAAGCAGATTTTAGACAAACCTATGATACAACAAGATTAAGAGTAGGTCAAAAACCTTTCGATTTAGAAGGACATCAAGTTTATCTTGGCAAAATTTCTTGGGGCAAATTTGATGATGCCCGCATATTAGATCCAACAAGACAAGGCGAATTTTATGTAGATGAACAAGAAATTTTAGCAGAACTAGATTTATCATTATTACAAAGTGACTTAAATTACTGTAATATGGTTATGAAATATTTGTTAGATAAAAAAAGAGTAGAACGTTATCTACAAAGTGGCTTAAAAGAAAATGCAGAGCAACCAAATGGTATTTATATAGGAGGCGTAGGCGTAAGAGAAAATGGGTACTATAAATTTTTTAATGAGAGAGTAGGTAAAGCCTCCCATCATTCAGACTATATGAAAGGTAAAAGACAACAGCATAGGGAAAGGGAAGAAGAGCAAAAACGAAGATACAAAGAAAGGCTAAAAAGTCAAATTGAGAAATTACAAGATGAGTTAGATCGAATGGAATAAAGACACGAAAAGGAACATATGTTGTTACATATGTTCCTTTCCTCATAAAAGTTAAAAAAATAGAAAAAAATTGTAACAAAATGAAAAAAAAAGTCTCTTATTTTATAGAAAAGGAGGAAAGGTTATGCAAGAAATGGAAGAAATCTACAAACAATATTCAACAACTATTTATAAATACTTATTCTGTTTAACACATAACCAAGACTTATCGGAAGAATTAACACAAGAAACCTTTTTGGTTGCAATAAACAAAATCGATCAATTTAGGGGAGAAAGTAAATTATCTGTTTGGTTATGTCAAATAGCAAAACATCTGTGGTACAAGGAATTAAAGAAAGCCAAAAAAGACAAAAATATTTCTTTAGAAGAAATGACAGAAGAAATTAGTTTCAATCAAACCACAGAAGAAATTATTGACCAAAAAGAAGAAAAAATAAAATTATTTCAAGATATGCAAAAATTAGATGAAAAGTCAAGAGAAGTCATGTATTTAAGATTAATCGGAAACTTAAGTTATGACGAAATTGGAACCATATTAGGAAAAACATCAACTTGGGCAAGAGTAACATTTTTTAGAGCAAAACAAAAAATAAAGGAGGTAAATCAGGTTGAAAAATAATTTTCACCCATCCAGTTTATGTAAGCTTTCAAAGCTTATAATTTTTAAAGAAAGGAGAATATGTTGGCTTTGAAAGCTAACATACACTAGGAAAAATGGAAAAGAATCAAGAATGTGAAATCGTAGAGGATTTATTGATTGGGTATGCAGATAATGTCCTAAATCCAGCATCAAAAAAATTAGTGGAAAAGCATTTAGCGGAATGTGAACAATGTAAAAAAAGGCTAGAAGAAATCCAAAAAGATAGCAATCCTGATGAAAATTGCGAACAAAAGCAAATAGACTATTTTAAAAAAGTAAAGAAAAAAATGAGCAAGAAAAATAAAATAGCTATTATCATAGGGATTGCTTTAGTAATCAGTTTGTTACTAAATATCATGGTATTTGTCAATTATCGAAAAAATGCTGGTTTTATGGAAATTTATTTAACAGATGAGGTATCAGAAGAAGAGCTTTTCCATATT
>CALXRJ010000098.1 GCA_944390615.1 uncultured Clostridia bacterium
TAAGTGGAGCAAAAGTAATCAAAGAAATAAAAATTAAACCGGAAGTAGTTGACCCAGAAGATGTTGAGATGTTACAAGATCTCATTTTATCTTGTGTCAATGAAGCTTTACGAAAAGTAGATGAAGCAAGTAATGATGCAATGGGTAAATTTAATATACCAGGATTTATGTAAAAAGGTAGAGATTTAGGGCATTCCTTAAAAAATATAATTTAAGGGATGTCCTTATATAAAATGAGAAAATTAAGTGGAGGAAAACAAAATGTCAGAATATGCACCATCCATAGAAAAATTAATAGAAAGTTTTGAAAGACTTCCTAGTATACGGTCATAAAACAGCAGCAAGACTTGCTTTTCATGTTTTAGATTGGAACGAAGAACAAACAAAAGAATTTGTAAATTCTATTATAAATGCGAAAAAAAATTTAAAATATTGTAGTAAATGTTTTAATATTACCGATACAGACCCATGTCCAATTTGTGCAAATCCCAAGAGAGCTCAAGATTCTATTTGTGTAGTAGAAGATGTACGAGATGTTGTAGCAATGGAAAGAACACATGAATTTAAAGGTGTATACCATGTATTACATGGTTCTATTTCGCCAATGAATGGGATAGGGCCAGATGATATAAAAATAAAAGAACTTCTCGCTAGACTTATGGGGGGGAATATAAAAGAAGTAATTCTTGCAACAAACCCTAGGGTAGAAGGAGAAGCAACTGCCATGTATTTATCCAAACTCATTAAACCTTTAGGGATTAAGGTATCTCGCATTGCTCATGGAATTCCTGTAGGTGGAGATTTAGAATATACAGATGAAGTTACACTAACCAAAGCTTTGGAAGGAAGAAGAGAAATGTAACAGGAACTATTGGGACCAGGTCTATTGGATGATTAGCACCAAAAAGCCCTGTTCCCAGAAAAAAAAAAAAAAAAATAAATTACCTCATATAATAAAAATAAGAGGAGGATTTTTTATGTGTATTTCGGATTTATCTGGTTGTAACTTAATTGGTCTTTCTAGTAGCTTATCTATTTTTTTGGCACAAAATCTGACACCAGATGAAATTAGTGTTTTATCTGCCTTTTTTACTGCGGTAGGAGACAATTTAGCTCTTATTGCTAGCAATGAATCCTCTTCTTTACAAGAAGAAAATAAAAAAAATTAGAAATTATTGGGACCGGGTCTTTTTGGTGCTTAGCACCAAAAAGACCCGGTCCCAATGGTTTCTACAAAAGAATTTTACAAATATCTTCTGTAGAGTGTGGTTTTGCTATTTTTTTAGCATTTTGTTTCATTTGGTTTAATTTTTCATCATTATTTAGTAAGTTATTTAAAACAGTATCAATATCATCAGATTTCTTTAGCCAAACAGCAGCACCATTTTGTTCTAAAAAATTTGCATTTTCTTCTTCTTGACCGTGGAATAGGGTTGATAGCAAGAATGGGCAAATTGGATACCAGTGCTTCTGTTGAAGTTAATCCTCCTGGCTTGGTTACCACTAAATCAGAGATAGCCATAAATTCTGCTACTCTATCTGTAAAACCTAAAATTTTTACAGTTTGATTTTTATGATTTTCAGCTACAATTTTTTCAAAACTATTTTTTAAAGATTCATTTTTACCACTAATAGCAATTATTTGAATAGGGGAAAAATTTTTTACCAAATATTCAAAAATGTGTAAAGTTTTGGATTTTCCAAGCCCCATTTCACCGCCACCAAAAAATAAAATTGTTTTTTTCTGTTCTTGAAGCCCCAGGTCTTCTAAAATTTGTGTTTTAGAATATGATTTTAAAAATTTATCAGAAATAGGAATGCCTGTATCAAATATTTTATTAGCATCAATTCCTTTTTCGATTAAGTTATTTTTAATTTCACGATGAGCCACAAAAATATAATCAATAAATTCATGATTACTTGTCCATTCATTATAAGGGTCTTCCCCAAAGTCAGTAATAACAGTGGCAAGTGTAGAGGTGATTTTTCCTTTTTGCTTTAAAATAGAACACATATGGCTAACAAAAAAATGAGTGGATATGATAATGTCAGGGTTTGATTCTTTTAAAAGTCTTCCTAATTTATAGGAAAGAAGTTTGTTCGATAAAGACAATATTTTTTCAAATATAGGTTCTTGTGTGTGATAATATATTTTTCCCCAAAACCATGGAATATCTGTTGTAATTCTGGAATAGGTAGAGCCACAAACTTTATCAATGACACGATTGATATATTTCATACAATCAAATAAAAAAACTTCGCAATCGGGATAATTTTTTTCTATATATTCTTTCAAATTTTTTTCTTCAGATAAATGGCCGCCTCCATAAGCTGCATATGATATCATTATTTTTTTCATAAATTATTCATCCTTTTTTTGTTATTTTAAAATGGTTAAAAATATAATGGATATATGATTATATTTCAATATTTTATATTTTAACATAAAAATAAAAAAAATGGAATAATTTTTTTTATTTCATCCAAAATAAAAGTAAGGAGAGTGGATATGAAAAAAAATAAAAAAATAATTATTTATATTGTAATAATTGCTTTGTTAATAGCAGTTGGAATTTTAGGATATTTTTTATACAAAAAAAATAATGAGGTAAAACTGGCAAGTGAAAATTTGTATAATCATAATTTTTATGAATTAGTAAATTATGTTCAAAATGTAGAAACCTATTTAGCTAAATCTACGATTTCAACAAGTAATACACATGGAGCAGAAACTTTAACTTATTTATGGAGAGAAGCAAATCTGGCACAAACCTATTTAGCTAGTTTACCAGTAGAAAGTCAGGAGCTAGAAAATACGGAAAAATTTTTAAATCAAGTAAGTGACTATAGTTATTCCCTATCTAGAAAAAATATAAAAGGGGAAGCTTTAAGTGAAGATGATTTAAATAATTTGGAAGAACTTCATACTTATAGTACAGAATTAAAAAATGTTTTAAATCAATTAGCAAGTGACTTAGAAAATGGA
>CALXRJ010000099.1 GCA_944390615.1 uncultured Clostridia bacterium
TAGAATTGAAAGGAGTATCTTCTAAAGAATATCCACTCACTCTGGAAAATTGTGAGCCAATTAAAAAGGCTTTTTTTTTTTTTTAATTTTGAAATTGCCAAAAGATAACTTTTCCTTGTGTATGGTAAGCAAGCACTAAACGAAAATCATGTTGTAATGTAAAATTATAAATGGCAAGGGACTCTGGTTCAGTTAAAGGTGCAATACCTACAAAATCACGAGGACCAGGTAGGGTAAATCCTTGCTCAAATTTAATAGCTCTTGCTTGTTCCCAACCTGCAGGGAATTGCAAGTTTAAATCCACACCCCTAATATTTGCTTTCCACCCATCAGGAAACGGAATATCCGGATAATTATCAGCAAGTAATTTCGTATTCGTATACAAAGAAGAATTCGAGCTAATTTCCCCAGTAACTAAATTAACGCCATCTGGATTAACCATAGGCATAATGTAAATCGTAGCAGAATAATATAACCTTCTTGCATTATACCCAAAAATAGGCAAATTATTTTTATAACAATAACAGTAATCAGCCAAAAATTTCATAAGAACAGGAGCAGTTATCCATTCATTTCCGATGAATAGCTCCTGAGTAAAACACTTCTTTCGTTCCATTACCAATCTTTATGACTGGAATATCATTTCCCAAAACACTTTTTCCAGCAGAAGAAATCTCCAAAAAAGGATACAAACTTTTTAAAGAACGAATATTAATTTCCAAAATAGAAGAACTATAACTAATATTGGTTGGAACGATAAACCCCAAAGCACCATTTATGTAAGGACTAAGTGCATGCCAAGTTTTACTGCCCACAATTCCATCATCCACTAGGCCAAAAGCATGTTGAAAATTAATAACAGCATTTTTAGTACCATTTCCAAAAATACCATCAACTTTTCCGGTATAACAACCAAGTATTTTTAATAAATTCTGTAAAAATTCTACCATAGGTCCTCTTGAACCTAATCTTAAAGTTTTCATATCATCACCTAAATCATATTATGCAAAAATCATCCAATTGCTACTTTTGAAATATCATTTTTAAAATTATTTTTTTCCTCTGTCCCCAAAAATATCATTGATTTTAGGAACATTTTATGATATAACCAAAGAGAAGGTAAAAAAATAGATAAATATGAAATTTTAAATCATATTTTATACTTTCAGAAAGGGATGTGAATTAAAATGAAAAATAAAAAAGGAATCATTATTGCAGTTATTATCATAATCATTCTAATAATCGCAATCATTGCTGGATACTTTTTCTTAAATCGAGAAATTAGCAATCCAGAACAAGTACTAAATGACTATATAGCAAAAATCAATGAAGAAAAATATGACGAAATGTATGAGATGATAGATGAAACAAGTAAGCAAAACATAACACAAGAAGATTTTGTAACCAGAAACAAAAATATATATCAAGGAATCGATATGTCCCATATGCAAATAGAGATAAAAAATGAAGAAACAACTGGAGGAGAAAGCAATATTACCTATCAAACCACCATGAATACTTCTGGCGGAGAAGTTTCTTTCGAAAATACCATTACCTTGACCAAAAATAGTGAAAAACAATACAAAATAGCCTGGCGTTCAAACCTTATTTTTCCAGAACTAAATGATACAGACAAAGTAAGAGTAACAACAGATGAAGCCACAAGAGGAATCATTACAGATAGAAACGGTGCAGAACTAGCAACCAATGGAAAAGCATCTTCAGTAGGCATTGTGCCTGGAAAATTAGGAGAAAACCCAGAAGAAAGTATAACAAAAATTGCAGAACTACTTAATATGACTACAGATGCAGTATCCAATAAACTACAAGCATCTTGGGTTGAAGAAGATAGCTTTGTGCCAATTAAAACTGTTTCCTTAGATGAAACAGAATTAAAAGAAAATTTACTACAAATACTAGGCATCAAAATAACAACCATAGATGCCAGAACCTATCCATTAGGAGAAGCAGCTTCCCATCTTACAGGTTATGTACAAGCTATTACCAAAGAAGAATTGGAGAAAAATCCTGGTTATTCATCTTCTAGCATTATAGGAAAAACAGGTTTAGAAAAACAATATGAAACTAGATTAAAAGGAAAAGATGGCACGGAAATTTACATAATAGATGAAGCGGGAAATAAAAAAAGCACCATAGTAAAACAAGAAAAAGTAGATGGAGAGGATATAAAATTAACAATAGATTCCAATTTACAAAACAATTTGTACAATGAATTAAAAAATGATGAAGGATTATTTGTTGTCATAAATCCAGAAACAGGAGAGGTTCTAGCATTAGTTAGTACACCATCTTATGATGTCAATAAAATGACATTAGGCATATCCAACGCAGAGTGGGAAGAATTGTCAAATGATGAACGATCACCAATGATGACAAGATATCTTCAAAGCTATTGCCCAGGCTCAACATTTAAACCAATAACCGGAGCAATTGGTCTATCAACCAATACTTTAACCGCAGAAGATACCTTTGCCTATTCTGGATTAAGCTGGCAAAAGGATTCCTCTTGGGGAACTTACAATATTACCACTTTAACAGCCTATAGTGGACCTAAAAACCTAAGAAATGCCTTAATTCATTCAGACAATATTTACTTTGCTCAAGCAGCACTACAAATTGGAGCATCTACCTTAACAAGTGGGTTAAATAAAATAAAATTCAATGAAAGTATAGATTTTGCTTTAAATTTATCAAAATCACAATATGCAAATGAAGATACCATAGAATCCGAAACCTTACTAGCAGATACAGGATATGGGCAAGGAGAGCTTCTAGTAAATCCAATCCATATGGCATCTATCTATTCTGCTTTTTATAATCATGGTAATATGGTAAAACCTTATTTAGAATATACAGAAAATAGAACCGTACAATATCTTGTAGAAAATGCTTTTACAGAAGATGCTGCAAATGAAATAAAAAATGATTTAATTCAAGTGGTAGAAAATCCAGAGGGAACAGCAAAGGATATGAAAATACAAGGTATAACAATTGCTGGAAAAACAGGAACAGCAGAATTAAAAACTTCAAAAGACGAAACAGCAGATACCATAGGATGGTTTAACTGTTTTACAGTAGATACAGAGACTCCATATTTAATGATAGGAATGGTAGAAGAAGCTAATCATAATGGAGGAAGCCATTACTTAATTCCAATGTTAAGAAGGGTATTGATGCCATAATGGAAAAAGGAAAACGTATAGTGCATCAGAATAAAAATGGTGGGTATTTACTGTATTGATACAATAATTAAAAAAGGAAAACAGTCTCTAAAAAAACGTTGAGGTTGAAATCACCTCAACGTTTTATCTTCTAGATACAACAAATGATAAAATAATAGTAAGAAAAAGTTCAAATATGTTTAAAAATTTGACAAAGATTTATTGTGATAATGCATAAATTGCCTCAGCATAAATTTTACAAGTTAAAACCAATTTATCAATATTGATAAATTCATTAGCTTGATGGCACATATCAGTATCTCCTGGAAAATTAGCACCAAAAGAAACACAATTTTTAAAAGCTCGTGCATAAGTACCACCACCGATGGCAATTGGTTCATAGTTTGCATCAATCTTTTTATTAAATATATTACAAAGAGTTTGCACAAGTGGATCATTTTTTGGTACATATAAAGGCTGTTGTATGCCTGAAACAACAGTTTCCAAAGCGTAATGTTTACAAGTTTCAGAAATAAGGTGGGTAACTTTTTCAATTGGGGTATTAACTGGAATTCTTAGGTTTAAACCAATTTGTAAAAAAGTTCCATCAAAACTAAAATTTCCTACATTTAAAGTAAGATTACCAGATTCATCTGTAAAATGGATTCCTAAAGATTTTCCATCAAATTCAGTACCAATGTAATTCTCAAAAAAATCTAAAATAGGAAGTCCTTGACTAAAAGTTTTAAAAATCCTATTCAGCAAAATAAGCATTCTCGAAATAGCATTTCTGCCTAAGTCAGGATGAGCAGCATGTGCTTGCACACCATTTGCTATTAATTCAATATGAGATTGCTTTATAGAACAAGTTATATCAAAATTTAATTGCTGGATTTCTTGTTGGATAAATAATAAAATATCCTCTATAGAAAACCTAGAAGTATCTACTGCTAAAATAACCTTACAATATTTTGGAACAACATTTATCGCATTATGATTGCAATCGATTTCTTGAATCGATATAGGTAAATGATGATTTTTTGAGTATTTTTCTTTTATAGACACTGTTGCAATTCCTTTTTCTGCATAAATACAAGGAAA
>CALXRJ010000100.1 GCA_944390615.1 uncultured Clostridia bacterium
AGACCCAAAACATGTTATATATGTATGGTTAGATGCATTAACCAATTATATTACAGCATTAGGTTATGGAACAGAAAATGACGAATTATTCCAAAAATTCTGGCCAGCTGATTTACACATTGTAGGAAAAGACATTGCTAGATTTCATTTAATTTATTGGCCAATCTTCTTAATGGCATTAGATTTGCCACTTCCAAAGCAAATATTAGTGCATAATTGGTACATGATGAAAGATGGAAAAATGTCAAAATCCAAAGGAAATGTAATATATCCTGAATTATTAATAAATCGATATGGACTAGATGCAACCCGTTATTATTTACTTAGAGAATTACCAGTAGGATCAGATGGTATTTTTTCACCAGAAGGTTTTGTAGAAAGATATAATGTAGATTTATCCAATGATTTAGGAAATCTATTAAATAGAACCATAGCAATGTGTAATAAATATTTTAAGGGACAAGTACCCCAATATAATGGATGTCAAAACCAAGTAGATAGTGAGCTAGAAGAGTTTGCTAAACAAACCACACAAAAATTTGAAAACAGAATAAATGAATTTGAGATAGCAGGTAGTCTTCAAGAAATTTGGAACTTAGTTTCCAGAACCAACAAATATATTGATGAAACATCACCATGGGTTTTAGCAAAAGAAGAAAACAAAGAAAAGTTAGAAGCCTGTATTTATCATTTAATTGAAAATTTAAGAAGAATAGCCATACTACTTCATCCATTTATGGAAGAAACCTCTGAAAAAATATATCATCAATTAGGCTTAAAAAACAAAGCACTAAAAACTTGGGAAAGTCTAGAAAAATATGATAAAATAGAAGATACGAAAGTAATTGAAAAAGGCGAGCCTTTATTTATGAGATTAAATGCAGAAGAAGAAATAGAATATATAAAAGAAGGAATGAAAAATAAATGACATAAAGAGAGGAAGTATGCAAATTGCCTAGAAAAAAGAAAATAGAAATCGATTCTAAAATACAAGAAAAATTAGATTATATAGGACTAAATTTAGAAAAAATACCAAAAATATTAAAAGAATATACTGAAATTAATTTCAGAACATTAAAAGGATATGATGAAAAAAAATATAAACAATACCGATTTATTCCAGTGAAAGACATAGAAATTTTGATTTCCCCAACCAATCGAATGGAAAGCATAAAAGAAAAATACGAAAAAGCCATGCCATTATGTTTTTATTTAGACGCAAAAAACGAAGAAAACATTTTAAATTATACCCAATTTTTAAATATGCTCAATAAAGTAAACATTCATCAAATTGAAGCAGTTGAAAAAGAACAAAAAAAATTAGCCAAAGAAAGTCCTTTTAAAATAAAATTTACTGGAAATTACTTATGGCAAATCTATTATTCTGAAACCTCTGACAAATATTTTATGATTGTTCCTACAGAAGATTCAGATTATTCCACATTTTTCTATTTACTAAAAAAGAAGATAGAAGGGAAACCAAATGATAAAATATTTGTTCCCATCAGTTTGGTAGAATATGAAGGCAAAATTTTAAATAAAGAAGAAATAAAGGATTTAGAAAATTACTTATGGGTATTTACCAAAGATTATCCTTTAATTTATGAAGTTTGGAATAAAAAAAATGAAGTTAGTTTAAATATGATAGGAGAAACAGAAGTATATGAAAAAATAAAAACCTTATACAAAGTAACACTATCTACCAAAAAAGAGGCAACCAAGTTTTATAAATTAGTAAAAGCATTATTTATTTTGCAAACAGAACTTCCTCACTATTTTAATTTTGAAACTAATATCAACCAAGAAGCAGCTTTAGAATTTTATTTAGGAAAATCTAACATAAAATATGAAATATTGCCAGAATTTATTATGGAGCAATATTTAAAATCAGTTAGCTTAAAGAACAAAGCAACTACAGACTTAGAAGAGCTAACTGAAAAAATGAAAAAATTAAAAAAAGAAACACAAGACTTAGAAGAAGAATATTTAGCAAAAGAAAAGCAGATTACTACATTTTTAGAATGCAAAAAAACCTTTTTTGGAAAAGTGAAATATTTCTTTAAATTTGGAAAAAAATCCAAAAATAAAGAAGAAAAAGAACCAGAAATACTGGAAAAGAAAGAAGAAATAAAAACCAAAAATGTAAAACCAAAAAAAGAGCCAATTAAACTAAAAGAAAAAAGCTACACCTTATATGAATTAGAACAAAGTTTTAAAGAATTAGAAACCAAACAAGAAGAAGTAACCAATTTAGCCATGGATATTAATGCTTTAAAACTAAAAAATAAAAATTTAAAGAAAAAAATCGAAAATGCAAGTAATTACATAGAAGAAATCAATAAACATAAAAAAAGTATATTTGAATTTTGGAAATATTCCAACAAAGATGCAGTGGCAACTTTAGATGAAGGAGAAGAAGAAGAAATCAATGTAAAAAAATTAGAAAAAGTTTTCAACTATGAAGATGATTTTGAGGACTTTGGAATCGAAACAGATAAAATACAAAGAAACAAACTAACAGATGCAGAATTAGATAGTGTATTTATTGCCAGTACCAATATTTTGCCACTTCTGAACAGAATTCATTTAAAAATAGCTGAAAACAAAGAAATATCGGAAGAATTAAAAAAACTAAAAACAGCAAAAGAAAACGAAGAAGATGGAGCAGAAGACGAAGAGGAGATCTATGATATTTTTGGAAGAATTAAACAAACCAATAATCAAGAAAGAACGATTGGAAATAAAACACATAGAGAACAACCAAGAGATAAATTTGAAATACTAGAAATCAAAAAAGGAACCAAAGGAATTGAGCTAAAAAGAAATTTAGAAAAAATTTTAAAGGAAATAAAAAAAGCCTTAAAAAAGATTACTTTAGAAGAAGATATGTATGTCTATAAAGCAACTTCAGAAGAATTAGCATTCAATACCATTGAAGATGTTTCCTTACAGGCAGAGGAAGAAATAAAGCAATTCTTAAAAAATGAAAAACAGCCAGGAAAGATCTATTTATATAAAATAAAACTATTAAAAGGAACCAATTATATTGCCTTTTCCAATATCATCTTTTTTGACAATAAAAATATGACATTACCTGTTGGAATGAATTTATCTTCCAAAATTCTAGTGAATTTATCAGACATCAAGCAAAACGAAAAAAATATAAAAGAAATTAACAAATTAGAATTTGAAGATGAACAAGATGATTTTTCTAAAATTTTAATCAATCAGATAGAAGTAATTGAAGTAAAATAATCGTAAGAAAATAGCTTACTAAAAAAGAAGGGAGGGAGCTTAGTTAGTAGCGAAAAAACTAATCTAAGCTAAAAAAATGCTAGATGAAAGGAAAAGAAAGGTTTTACAAGCAATTGTAGAAGAATATATAAATACAGCAGAGCCAGTAAGTTCTAATGCATTACTCAATAAATATGATATACAATGTAGTAGTGCAACTATCAGAAATGAAATGGCAGATTTAGAAAAAAGGGGGTTACTGGATAAAGTACATACATCTAGTGGAAGAATTCCTTCTGCAAAAGGATATCGTTATTATGTAGATGAACTTTTAAAAGATGACAATATCAGTTTAGAAGAAGTGAAATACATTAGTGACAAATTAGAAACTAAAGTAAATGAAATAGAAGATTTAACCAAAATAACGGCAAATACCATTTCTGAAATGACACATTATACAACTGTTACAATAGGTCCCAAAGCTACAGAGCAAATTATTAAAGAAATAAAATTTGTTTTGCTAGGGTCTAGAATGCTATTAGCTGTTATTATGACAGATACAGGTATGGTAAAAGAAACTATTATAAAATTTGATGAAGATATAACAGAAAAACAAGTTGAAACCATTAATTATATGTTTAATAATAAACTAAAAAATCAACCGATAGAGACAATTGATAAACCATTAGAAGAATATTTATATCAAGAAATGTCAGATATGGTAAAAGTAATTAAACCAATTATAGAGCAAATAAAAAAGGTTTTATTTACAGACGAAGAAATCCATATGCAGGGAACCAGAAGAGAATTAGATTTACCAGAATTTAATAGTTTACAAGTAGCAAAAAACTTTATGAATATATTAGATGAAAAAGAACTCATTGCCGATATGTTAAATTCCGGTTTTGCAGAAGATATCAATGTTTATATTGGGGGAGAAGATGAAAAAGAAGAATTAAAAGATTTTAGTGTTGTTACTTTTAAGCATAAGGTTGGTAATAAAGATTTGGGAACAATTGGAATTATTGGGCCTAAGAGGATGGATTATTCTAAGGTTATATCCATTATGAAGTATATTAGTAAGAAATTGAATGAGGGAAATAAAGAAGAGTAAGCTTTTTTGGGGGATAGATTAGCCGAGGTAGAGTATTTTATTAGTTTGTTGGTAAAATAGTTTATCTGGGCTATTTTGAATTAGCTGCCTCAAACGGTTATGATTATAAAATTTATTGCATTCCTCGGCTCCCGGCATACCTGAAGAGCATCTAAACAATTTGGTAGAAAATATTAAAAAAATTAGCAAAAAGACTTGACAAGTGCTAAAGAAAAGTGTATGATATATACTGATTTAGCAAACTTCGTTTTTGAGTGCTAAAAATAATGCCAAACAAGAAAGAAGGGAAGTAGATAAATGGAAGAAAAGAAGGAAAACACTACAGAAGAATTAGAAAATGTAGCAACTAATGAAAAACAAGAGAAACAAGAAGAAATTGTACATTCTAATGCAGAATATGATGAATTAAATGATAGATATAAAAGAGTATTAGCAGAATTTGAAAACTTCAAAAAAAGAAGTCAAAAAGAAAGAGAAAGCTTATACAATTCCGTACTAGGAGACATTATTATAGGCATGCTTCCAATCATGGACAATTTAGAAAATGCAGTAAAAGCAGAATGTAAGGATGAAAAATATAAACAAGGGGTAGAGCTTGTACAAAAACAATTTAAAGAATTTTTAAACAAACATCATGTAGAAGAAATAGAAGCAATCGGACAAACTTTTGATCCTAGCATACATGAAGCAGTAAGTAGCACACAAGATGCAGACAAAAAAAGTCAAGAAATTGTACAAGAATACAGAAAAGGATATAAATTAGGCAGTAAAGTTTTAAGACATTCGATGGTAGTAGTAAATCAATAAAAACTACCGAACCAATACAAAAAATCAAATAACTTTTCAAACAATATCTATAAAACAAAAAATAATGTAAATAATAAAAATAAAAAATAGAAAAAGAATAGGAGGATTTTTCAAATGGGAAAAATAATAGGAATTGACTTAGGAACCACAAATTCATGTGTAGCAGTTATGGAAGGAGGAGAACCAGTCGTTATACCAAATGCAGAAGGAGATAGAACCACACCATCTGTAGTGGCATTCTCCAAAAATGGAGAAAGACTAGTTGGACAAATTGCAAAACGTCAAGCTGTTACCAATCCAGACAATACAGTTATATCCATTAAAAGAAAAATGGGAACCAATGAAAAAGTAAAAATAGAAGGAGATACATTTTCTCCACAAGAAATATCAGCAATGATCTTACAAAAATTAAAAGCTGATGCTGAAAACTATTTAGGACAAAAAGTAACACAAGCAGTTATTACAGTTCCAGCATATTTTAGTGATAGTCAAAGACAAGCAACCAAAGATGCAGGAAAAATAGCAGGACTAGAAGTATTAAGAATTATCAATGAGCCAACAGCAGCAGCACTTGCTTATGGTATGGACAAAGAACAAGACCAAAAAATACTAATCTATGACTTAGGAGGAGGAACATTTTATGTATCTATCCTAGACATTGGAGATGGTGTATTTGAAGTTTTAGCAACCAATGGTAATACACACCTTGGAGGAGACGACTTTGACCAAAGAATTATTGATTACTTAATTGCAGAATTCAAAAAATCAGATGGAATTGATTTATCAACTGATAAAATGGCAATGCAAAGATTAAAAGAAGCTGCTGAAAAAGCCAAAAAAGACTTATCAGGTGTAGGACAAACCAACATCAATTTACCATTTATTACAGCAGACTCAACAGGACCAAAACACTTAGATATCACATTAACCAAGGCAAAATTTGAAGAACTAATCAAAGATTTAGTAGATTCAACAGAAGGACCTGTTAACCAAGCACTTAAAGATGCAGGATTAACAGCAGCAGATATCAACAAAGTATTACTAGTAGGAGGTTCAACCAGAGTACCAGCTGTTCAAGAAGCAGTTAAAAGAATAACAGGAAAAGACGCAGACAAAGGAATTAACCCAGATGAATGTGTTGCAATTGGAGCAGCCATTCAAGGTGGTGTTTTATCAGGAGATGTAAAAGACTTAGTATTACTAGATGTAACGCCACTTTCACTAGGAATTGAAACTTATGGAGGCGTATTTACTAAATTAATCGAAAGAAACACAACCATCCCAACCAAAAAATCACAAATATTCTCAACAGCAGCAGATGGTCAAACATCAGTTGAAGTTCACGTATTACAAGGAGAACGTGAAATGGCAGCTTACAACAAAACATTAGGAAGATTCCAATTAACTGGAATTCCAGCAGCACCAAGAGGAGTACCACAAATTGAAGTAACATTTGATATTGATGCAAACGGAATTGTACACGTATCTGCCAAAGACATGGCAACAGGAAATAGTCAAAATGTTGCGATAACAGCATCTACCAATCTTACTGATGAAGATATTGAAAAAGCTGTTAAAGATGCAGAAGCACATGCAGAAGAAGACAAAAAGAGAAAAGACGAAATCGAAGTAAAAAATAATGCAGAAAGCTTAGTATACAACAGTGAAAAAACATTATCTGAATTAGGAGACAAAATTAGTGGAGAAGAAAAAGCAAAAATAGAAAACGAAATAGAAGCTACCAAAAAAGCACTAGAATCAAACAATACAGAAACCATTCGAGAAGCAACTGAAAAATTAACAAAAGTATTTTACGAAATGAGTGAACAACTATATAAAAATGCTAATCCAAATGGTGGCACAGAAGGGGCAAACCCAAATGCAGGAGCAAATACAGATACAACAACAGAAGAAAATGGAAATGTATATGATGCAGATTATAAAGTAGAAGATGACAATAAATAAAAGGAAAAGAGGCTGCCTAAGCTTCTTTTCCATATTTTAAAATAAAGGAATAAAACTATGAAAATATCTTTTTTTATCGATGAACAAGGAAAAAGGCTATCATTAAAAAACGCCAATCATGTAGAATTAGCCAATAGAATTGTAGAGGAAAACCCAACATTAAAAGAAGAATTTTTAAAAAGTGGCAAAAAAAGTGCAGTCGAATTTTTAATGAGAAGTAAAAGATATATTGCAGGAGTAGAAGAGAATAAAGAAGCAAGAAAAAATATCACTTATGATAGTCAAATATTGTTAGAAAAACAAAAAAAATGGATTACCTATTACCGTAAAAAAGGATATCATTTTTTAGATTTAGCAGAATTTAGAAAAAAAGCACAAGAAGCAAATTTAGGTAGAGGAGAAGACTAAAAGTGGCAGAGAAAAAAGATTATTATGAATTACTAGGAGTCAGTAAAAATGCAACAGATGATGAAATTAAAAAGGCATTTCGAAAAATGGCCAAAAAATATCATCCAGATGCAAATCCAGATAACAAAGAAGAAGCAGAAAAAAAATTCAAAGAAGTAAATGAAGCATATGAGGTATTGTCTAATCCACAAAAAAGAAAAATGTATGACCAATTTGGAACAGCAGATCCAACAGGTAGCGGTTTTGGTGGAGGAGGTCCTTTTGGAGGTGGAAATGGATATTATTCTTATACCACATCTGACTTTGGCGATTTTGGAGACTTAGGAGACATATTCTCATCCTTTTTTGGAGGAGGATTTGGAGGACAAAGAGCAAGTGCCAGAAGAAACAATGGACCACGTAAAGGTGAGGATTTAAATTTAAGTATAGATATTTCCTTTGAAGAATCATTTTTAGGAACAGAAAAAGAAATTACCATTTCACGCCAAGAAACTTGTACAGAATGTAACGGAACAGGGGCCAAAAAAGGAACCAATCCAATCAAATGTCCTACTTGCCATGGTACAGGAAGTGTAACGACTTACCAAAATACCATCTTAGGCAGAGTACAAACCACAAGACCATGTAATGACTGTAGAGGAACCGGAGAAATCATAAAAGAACCATGCGAAAATTGCCATGGAAAAGGAACTGTAAGAAAAACGCCAAAAGTAAAAGTAAAAATTCCTGCAGGCATCAATGACAATCAAACAGTAGTATTACGAGGCCAAGGAAATCCAGGAACCAAAGGAGGACCTGCGGGAGATTTATATATAACCGTAAGAGTAAGAAAAAGTAGTATTTATACAAGAGATGGAAATAATGTTTATTGTGATATACCAGTTACCATAACACAAGCAACATTAGGAGCAGAATTAGAAATTCCAATGGTAGATGGTAGTAAAGAAAAATACAAAATTCCAGAAGGAACGCAAACAGGAACAGCATTTACCATACGTGCTAAAGGATTTAAAAGTTTAAATTCTACCTCACAAGGAAACTTCATATTTAAAGTAGTTGTTCAAACACCAAAAAGGCTAACAAAAGAACAAAGAGAATTATTAATAGCGCTTGCTAAAACCATGAATGAGCAACCACCAGTTAAGAAAAAAGGATTTTTTGGATAGAATTAAGGGTCAAAAAAAACGAACCCTTTGAAGTGCACCTCAAATGTTAGAAAAAAAGACTAACATTTGAGGTGTATTTCGCTCTTTGTGTCAAAGAAAAAAGGCTTTTTATTTATCCGTAATTTTGTATGAAAAGTTTTTTAAATAAATTCAATCACGCCATTTCCCAGCCTAGCAATTCTAGCCAAAGAATAAACATCAAACCCGGCATTTTCTAATTTACATCGACCAGGTTGGAAAGATTTTTCAATTACAATCCCTACTCCTTGCACCTTACATTTAGCAGCATTTAAAATCCTAGAGGCACCTAAAACAGCTTCTCCATTAGCCAAAAAATCATCAATAATCAAAATATTTTCATTTTCCTTTAAAAACTTTTTAGAGGCAGTTAATCTATAGTCTGAATTTTTAGTAAAAGAATGTACAGTTGTTTCCCAAATATCCTGATTTAAAATACTAGAATTTTGTTTTTTAAACACAACCAAAGGAACGCCTAAAAAATGAGCAGTTGTAAAAGCTGGGGCAATGCCAGAAGATTCGATTGTTACAACTTTATCAATATTTTTAGCTTGAAAATAAGTAGCAAAATTTTTACCAATTTCCATCATTAGATTGGTATCGATTTGATGATTCAAAAAACTATCTACTTTTAAAATATTTTCATTTACAGCAATGCCTTCTTTTAATATTTTTTCTTTTAATAAATCCATAACCTAACACTCCTTAAAAAACATAGGTACATTATAACACAAAAAAATTAAATTTTGTTTATTTTTATAAAAAATGAATAAAATTTTAACACAGAAAAATCAATCTATGTTATAATAATACCCATAAAGAGAATAATCGTAAGAAAAATAAAAAAAGAGATAAAAAATATTTTATAAAGTCAACAAAATTTTACAGAAAGATAATAAAAAATAATATTTTAGTAATACTACTAAAAAGGAGAGCGTTATGGAAGAAAAAGAACAAACCATTTTAAATTTTATGCAAGACAAAGAATATATCCCGATGAAGCCAAGAGAAATTGCCATGATATTAAATATCCCCAAAGAAAGATATTCTGAATTATTAGAAATTTTGGACAAATTAGAAAGTGATTTTAAAATTATAAAAAATAGAAAAAACAGATACAGAATGAATGATGAAAAATTTTTAGAAGGAACCTATCGAAGAAATGCCAAAGGTTTTGGCTTTGTTAAATTAGAAGACCAAGAAGAGGAAATTTATATTTCCAAAGAAAATACTTTAAATGCTTTTCATGAAGATAAAGTATTAATTAAAATCCTAAATCCAAAAGAAAGCGGAAAAAGGCAAGAAGGAAAAATTGTAAAAATACTATCACACAAGAAAAATACCTTGGTAGGAACTTTTCAATATAGCAAAAATTTTGGTTTTGTAGTACCAGATGATGCAAATTTTGGAACAGACATCTTTATTGCTAAAGCAGATATGGGAAGAGCAAGAAATAATCATAAAGTATTAGTCGAAATTACCAAATATCCACAAGGGGACAAACATGCAGAAGGAAAAATATTAGAAGTTTTAGGAAGACCAAATGAAGCAGGGGTAGATATGTTATCCATTATTAAAGAATATGGTTTACCTTGGACTTTCCCTGATGCAGTTGTAGAAGAAGCCAAAAGAAAAGGGGACAAAATAGAAGAAAGTCAAATCAAAAATAGAGTAGATTTAAGAGAAAAAGAGATTTTTACAATTGATGGGGAAGATGCCAAAGATTTAGATGATGCGGTAAGGGTTGAAAAATTAGAAGATGGAAATTTCTTACTAGAAGTTCATATAGCAGATGTTAGCTACTATGTAGCACAAGATACGCTCCTAGATAAAGAAGCATATTTAAGAGGCACCAGTATCTATATGCTAGGAAGAGTTATTCCCATGTTACCAAGAGAACTTTCTAATGGAATTTGTAGCTTAAATGCGAAGGAAGACAGATTTACTTTAAGTTGCTCCATGAAAATTAATAAGCAAGGAGAAGTAATTGATTCAAAAGTTTATAAAGGAATTATCCGAGTAACAGAAAGAATGAGCTATACAGATGTTCAAAAAATTTTAGACAGGGCAGATCCAGAAATTGTAAAAAAATATGAACCTTATATTCCACAATTTGAATTAATGAGCGAACTAGCAACCATTTTAAAAAATAGGAGATTAGAAAAAGGATATATCAATTTGGATTTACCAGAAAGTAAAATCGAATTAGACCAAGATGGATTTGCGATTGATGTTCATAAATATGAAACTTACTTTTCTCATGAAATAATAGAACAATTTATGCTAACAGCTAATGAAACCATTGCAGAAAAGTTTTATTGGCTAGAAGCCCCATTTATTTATCGAATTCATGAAGAACCTGATATGGAGAAAATAAAGGAAGCAAATAAGTTTTTATATAATATGAATTTAAAAATAAAAGCCAATAAAGATAAAATTCATTCTAAAGCTTTTGCTATGGTATTAGATGAGGTAAAGGGAAAACAAGAAGAACGTGTAGTATCTAACCTTTTGCTTAGAACTTTAAAACTTGCTAAATACAGTGATGAAAATGCAGGACATTTTGGAATTGCCAGTAAATATTATTGCCATTTTACCTCGCCAATTCGAAGATATCCAGATTTATTTATTCATCGCATTATTTCTTACTATTTAGAACATGGTTATAATGTAGGAGATGAATTTAAAGCAAAATATAGAGTTTTAGCAAACCAAGCAGCGATTAATTCTTCAGAAAGAGAAAAAATTGCAACCAAAGCAGAAAGAGAAGCAGAAAAAATGAAAAAAGCTGAATTTATGGAAAAACATATTGGCGAAGAACAGGAAGGAATTGTATCTAGTATTACTTCTTTTGGTATGTTTGTTGAACTGGAAAATACGGTAGAAGGTTTAGTTAGTTTTCGTGACATGGGAGATGAGTATTATTTTTATGATGAAAATAGGAAAATTTTGATAGGGGAAGATAGTAAAAAAACTTATCAAATTGGAGATGTGGTTAAAATTAAGGTAAAAGATGCTAATAAGATGTTAAGACAGGTGGATTTTTTGTTGGTGTAAATAGATAGGGGATCAAATGATCCTCTTTTTTTGTCCTTATGTGTTGCAATTTAAGAAGCGATTTTAATGAGTAATTTGTTTTATAGGAGGGGAAAAGAAAAAACACTTTTTTAGGTAGTTTTAAAATGATGAAAAAATGATATAAAAAATAATGCAAAAAACAATCAAAAAATGATTGCAAAATAAAATCGGATGTGATAGTATAAAAATACCGGAAACGCAAAGGAAAATGGATGGAATTCTTTATACAGGAAAAGATAAAGGTAAATTTGTATAAAAGAATTAAAAAAGTATAAAATAAGAAAAAATTAATTTTTTAAAAGCGGAAAATATGGAGGAAGAACCAATGAAAATAACAAAAAATAGAAAAGAAGAAGGAATTACATTAGTTGCATTAGTTGTTACTATAATTGTTTTGCTAATCTTAGCAGCGGTAACAATAGCAGCTTTATCAGGAGATAATGGAATACTAAGAAATGCAGCAAAAGCAAAAGAAGAAACAGAAAAAGCACAGGAGGAAGAACAAATAAAACTTGAAGAATTGGAAGATACAATAAATGAATATGCAGGAATAGACTGGGATAAAGCATTAGCTGATGCCGAAAAACATCCAGATCAAGTTACAAGTACAGTAATAGGAGTAGGAACTGATGGACGAGCAGTAAATATGGACTTATGGGAATATACAAAATTGGACGATGGAACTTATGCACTAAATAGTGAAGAAACAATGACAGCAGTAAAAGAAGAAAATTGGCTAGAAGTAAAGATGGGATATCTTGGAACATTTACGGAGAATGGTGAGATAGATGGTAGAATACCTCAATATATAAAAGGAGAAACAGATGATACTTTTATACCAGTAACAGATTTAACATGTTTATTTGCGAGAAATGAAAATATAAAAGTAATGCCTGATATTCCAAATACAGTAATTAATATGAATAATACATTCTTAAGATGTATAAATCTAACGACTTTATCTAAAATACCAGTCGGAGTAATAAATATGCAAAGTACATTTGCACATTGTACATTAATAAAGGATGCTCCTCAAATTCCTAATACAGTAGAAAATATGGTAGGTACATTTAGAGGTTGCAGTAATCTTGTGTCAGCACCAACAATACCAAATAGTGTAACTAATATGCAGGAAGCATTTATAGACTGTAGTAAACTTACTGGAATAATTACAATTAATGCTAATTTAACAGGAGCAGTTCTATCAAATGGCAGGAAAGATTATTATTCTATGCTTTATAATATTGCAACCGAAGAAGGATGCGAAATTAGAGTAACTGGAACATGTCCTATATTGCAAGAATATGTAACAGCATTAAATAGGGATAATATAACTTTATTAGATTAGTGTATTATTGTTATTTTTTCTAGTACTTCGCTATGAATTTTATGCATAAAATTGAAAAATATTTGTGATTTAAAAGACAATAATTTAAAATTTACAGCAATGATTTTGTGATAGAAACTGATTCTATCATGCGAACCTCACGTCAAAACATATGTATTACAATAATAAAAGACTTTTATTCTATCTATACAAATTAATAAAATAAAATTTTCACATATTTAGAAGATGAATTGTAAAAAAATAATAATACAATGTTATCTTTTTTTGAATTTATAATGAAATTTAGAAAAATACATGATATAATGCTATCGTACAAGAAATATATTGGGAAAAAGAGAGAATTTTCAAGGAATTTATAAATACTTACAAAGGTTAGGAGGTCAGCATGGAATTAAAAGAAACAATAAAAAATAGAAGAAGTATTCGCAAATACAAAAATACGAAAATAGCTAAGGAAATAATAGAAGACTTAATTGATTGTGCCAGATTAGCACCATCTGCCAAAAATAGACAACCTTGGAAATTTGTAATAGTAACAGATACAATAAAGAATCAAATTGCTGACATCATGTTGGAAAAGGAAAATAGCGCAAAGGTTAATTTAGAAAGAAAAATATATAATGCCAATAGTAGTGTTAAAACAACTGCAAAAATAATAAAAGAAGCTCCTATACTAATATTAGTTCTAAAAGAATATGAAGATAATTGGATGATAGGAGATTTACTTTCAATCGGAGGAGCTATAGAACATATTTGTTTAAGAGCAACAGATTTGGGGCTAGGTTCTCTTTGGATAAGAGATATTGTATATACACAAAAAGATATTGCGAAATTGATTGGCTATGAAAATATGGAACTAATTTCAGCAATTTCTATAGGTTATCCAGATGAAAATCCTAAACCAAGACCTAGAAAAGAATTGAATGAAGTTTTGGAATGGCTTTAATATTATCAAAAAAGATAAATGGAAAGGACAAGATGATAAATGGAAAAAGAAATATTAGAATTTTATAAGAAAACAAGTTCTTTTACAGATTTAGGATATTATAAGGATTTTGCAAAACAATTGCCAGATGATATGGAACAATTATGTCTATTACAAAGAATGCAAATAATTCATCCAGTAGCTTTTAGAGATAACGAAATTAGAAATAAAAAAGATTGTTTTTGGGGAGATATGACGAAAGTTCCAATTACTAGATTAGAATATGAAGATGACATTTTTCCAACAGCACAAAGTGTAATAGCGGAATTATTAAGAAAAAATCCTAACTATACGACAAAAAGAGAAGCAAAAGATAAAGTGCATGTTACCTGTAGAAGTCAAGCTATATTACTGGCAAGTATATTAAAAGCTAAAGGAATACCTGCTAGAGCTAGAAGTGGATTTGCTGAATATATCCACTATGATGGAATATGTTATGACCATTGGATTACAGAGTATTTTGATGAGAAACAAAATAGGTGGAAATTAGTAGATGCAGATGAGCATTGCCCAGATCATGAAATGGGATTTGACTTAAATGATATTCCTTATGATAAATTTCTATTTGGGGCAAATGCTTATTTAGGTGTAAGACAAAATAAATATAAACCTGAAACTATTTTATATTCTTCTGATCCACCAACTTTAGGAATAAAAGCTTCAATAAGAGGATTATTTTATGATTTTCATTCATTAATGAATGATGAAATTATATTTTTGCATATGCCTAAATATGTACAAGATAAGAATTTCGAGTTGTCTGAAGAAGAATATAAAGAATTAGATGATTTGGCTAACTTAATGTTAAAGCCTAATGAAAATTTTAATAAACTACAAGAAATCTGGAACAATACTTCTAAATTTAGAATTATGTCAGGAGCATTAAATTAGTTTAATTAAAAATAGAGCAGAATTTTTTATAACTCTGCTCTATCTATTTACACAAAACCCTCTTCGTAAAATCCAAATTCCCCAACCCATCTTGTCCATACCCCAAAGTATAAACATTAGTAGCAAAAATATCCTTATCCATCAACATCTGTAAATTCTTATTACTATCCTCATCCAAAAACTTCTTAACAGAAGTAACAATTTTTAAATCCGGATTTTTTACCTTAATTTTACTTAAAATTTGTTTTCCTTTATCCGTAAATCCCAAAACACGAACATAAGGCATAATTTTCTTAGAAATATCCATTTCTTTTTGGGTAATATGTAAAAGAACATACAAAAGAATTCTCTGAATGCGTGTATTAGTATAACGTTTCGAAGAAACCATTGCAACCAATTCTTCTATCGTATTACAAGAAAGAGCAGCTTTCTTAAGAGCATTTTCAAGTCCTTCTGATACATCTGCTAATTTTTTTATATTTTCTGTATCCATTGTACGCAAATGATAAAAAATAATTTTCTCAAATTCTGAAAAATCTCTAATAAAATGACCTTGCTGGATTTCTTCTTTTAAAATCGTATAAGAGCTAGGTGTTAAAGCATCTTTTAAATTTCTAGTATGACCAGTTTTAATCATATTACGAATAGCACTAGCACTACTAATCGTACCGGTATAGTCTAAATTCAAATGTCCAGCATCTTTTCGAGGCACTAAAACAGGTTTTATTTTCGAACGATGTTTTTTCAAAGACTTCAAATACTCAATTCCTAAAATATTATTAGGTTCAGAAAGAATATTTTCAAAAGATACATCTTTTAAATAAGCCATCACAGCTTTTTCTCTAGCCTTAGGAAAAGAAACACCTTTTGCCAATTCTTCTGCTAAAAATCCTTTAAACTCTTTAGGTTCTTCATATAAAACATTAGCCATAATATTCAATTTATTTAATTCCGAGCATTCACTACCGAAAGAAAGGTGATCTACCACTTTTAGAGAATTCAAAATTTTAATAGCACCATCTGCAAAATTTTCGGCACTAGAGACCGAATATAAAGTGGGAAGCTCTATCACCAAATCCACACCACCAGCTAATGCCATTTCAGCTTTTGTCCATTTATCGACAAGAGAACTTTCACCACGTTGTGTGAAATTTCCTCCCATAACAGCAACTACATAATCGTCTTTTGTGATTTCTTTTGATTTTAAAAGATGATATAAATGTCCATTATGAAATGGATTGTATTCAGCTATAATTCCTAAAACCATAAACTTTTAAATCCTTTCTTCAAATTATGTCTATCATATCACAGAATTGTTAAAACTGCAAGAAATTTTAGAATTATTACATTCATAGGTATAAAATAAAAAATTTGACATATTATAAAATATGTGTTATTATAATAATGCAATTGCAATGCAAGAAAGTCAAGTAAATGTATGCAAAAAAAGACTAGGAAGTCCACAAAAATGTTCCTAGTCTTTTTCGTATGTTATTCCTTCGATAATAGTTTTACAATTAAGTAAATTACTATTAACTTCAATAACTCAAGAAAGTCTTTCAATGTATGCCCTCCTTTCTACCTTTTAAGAGAAAGGCGTATTTAATATAATTTAAAATGATACTTTTGTCAATAATTTTTAGAAAAATAAATGATTTGCTTTTTCATCTTTATTGTGATATAAAAAGGTAGAAAACATTTTAGAAAAGACCTAAAAAAACCCGATTAAAATCAATCAATACGGGGAAGAATATTTTTAGGAGGTAAGAGTATGGAAAAACTAAAAATTGTCCAATATGGATGTGGAAAGATGAGTGCTTACACAATGAGGTATGCACTAGACAAAGGTTATGAAATAGTAGGGGCAGTAGATATCAACCCAGAAATAATCGGAAAAGATATTTCAGAAATCATAGGATGTGAAAACAAAGGAGTCAAAGTAACAGATGTAAAAGATGCAGAAGAATTATTAAAAAATACCAAACCAGATGTATGTATTATAACAACTATGAGTTTAATGAGTGACTTAGAAGAAGCGTTGCTATTATGTGCTAAACTTGGCATCAATGCCATTACAACCTGTGAAGAAGCTTTTTATCCAAAAGTTTCAAATCCAAAATTAACGGCTAAAATAGATGCATTAGCAAAAGAAAACCATTGCACCATAACAGGAAGCGGATATCAAGATGTATTCTGGGGAAATCTAATCTATACCTTAGCGGGAGCAACTCATAAAATTACTAAAATTAAAGGAAGTTCTTCTTACAATGTAGAAGATTATGGAATCGCTTTAGCACAAGTTCATGGCTCAGGAATGACCTTAGAAGAATTTGAGGAAAAGGTAGCAGCAGCAGATAAAATCAGTGATGAAGAAAGACAAAAAGTAATTGAAAGCGGAAATTATACACCATCCTATATGTGGAATGTTGTACCATGGCTTGCCGATAAATTTGGATTTACCATTACATCTATGACACAAAAATGTGTGCCAATTGTAGCCAAAGAGGATATTCATTCCAATACCCTAAATATGACCATAAAAGCAGGAAATGCTACTGGAATGAGTGCTGTTGTTACTGCTCAAACGGCAGAAGGAGTAGTAATAGAAGCAGAATGTATCGGAAAAGTCTACGCGAAAGATGATGTAGACACAAATGACTGGACAATTTATGGAGAACCAGACACAAGAGTAGTAATCACAGAACCAAAAACAGTAGAACTTACCTGTGCTAGTATAATAAATAGAATTCCAGATCTAATGAAGAGTGAAGCAGGATTTGTTCCAACTTCAAAAATGGGAGAATTAAAATATAATAGTTAATATTTTTCAAAAGGATCATTTCTTTTTGTAAAAGAAATGGTCCTTTTGTGAAATCTATAAAAAAATTTAAATTTTCAAACAAAAAAATTGAAAATCATATAATTATATTGTATAATACCTAGATAGAAAGGAGAACAACTATGAGTATAAAATATAATGTAATTATACAAAAGGAAGAAAAATGGTATGTTGCTAAATGCATAGATAATAATGTTGCATCTCAAGGAAAAACAATAGAAGAAGCAATCAATAATTTGAAAGAAGCATTGGAACTATATATTCAAAACGAAGAACCAGTGCAACCAAAGGAAATTTTTGTTACAACATTGGAGGTGGCTATATGAGTTCAAAATATCCAATATTGCCACCTAGTAAAATCATAAAGGCAATGAAAAAATTAGGTTTTGAGAAAACATCGCAAAAGGGTAGTCATGCAAAGTATGTTAATTATCAAACAGGAAATGTTTTTATCATTCCGATGCATAGTGAAGTTGCAAAAGGAACGTTAAAAAGTATTTTAGAACAAGCGAATATTGAATTAGAAGAATTTTTAAATAATTTATAATTTTTTAAGTCTAAGAAAATCTTTTTTTATTAAATCCATTTTGGAGTTTATGTAATTGAAAAATATTCTCAACTATAAATAAAATTTTTATTTTAATCTAAAAAATTATTAGGGGGAGATTCTTTTTTTTCATAAATAGAATTGACAAAATAACCATAAAAATATACAATATTCCTAAAATAGACATACCTATCAGGAGGAAACTTATGGAAAGAGTAGACAAAACAAACTATTATTTAGATATAGCAGAAACCATATCTGAAAGAGGAACCTGCCTTCGTAATAATTATGGAAGTGTCATTGTAAAAAATGATGAAATCATTTC
>CALXRJ010000101.1 GCA_944390615.1 uncultured Clostridia bacterium
AGGAAGAAACAAATTATCTTCTAAATCAATTTCAAAATTGGAAAATTCAAATTCAGTATCTAAAGTTTTTTGAAATTGTGTTATGATTTTTTCTTTCGTTAAACCTAAATTTTGAGCTGACTGAGGAATAAAATCATAAGAATAAGTAACATTTGCATCAAAATTTTTACAGCCAATCGTTACCCCAATTTTTTGACCTTTTTTTATTTTTATTTTACATACTAATTGATTTTTTATATTTTCTTTTGAAAAACTTTCCCTAGCAACACGAGACAGATTTTTATCAGTAATTTTATAGATCCCATCTCCTGGCTTTATAGTTCCCTTCATTCTTCCAAAAGTTACCGTTTGTGAAATAGTTGCTGTTTTACTATTTTGATTTTGAACCATTAATTCAGAAATGGTATATTTGGTATTTTCCTTTTCAAAAGAAATAGAATCTCCGATGGATACCTTATTTTCAAGATGGCAAGTAACAAGTCCTTTGTTGGGGTTATATTTTGAAATTTTGCCAAGATAAATTCCCATATTATTTTGCTTTTCTGGAAAAACTAAGTTTGCATTTCCTTTAGCATCTAGGTGACCATTTGAAAATCCACCACGATTAAAAACTTGCATTAAAGCTAATTTATCCTCTGAGTCTATCACAAAATCGCCTTTTTGGTTTTGGGCTAAATCGATATATTTTCGATAAATTCGCGTAACGGTTGCTACATATTCTGGGCTTTTCATACGACCTTCGATTTTAAAAGAAGTAACACCTGCTTCGATTAATTTTGGCAAATAGGCTAACCCACATAAATCGCGCGTGCTTAATAAATAGCCTTTATCCAATTGGTGCAAAGAACGATTTAAAGTTTTTGCATTTAAAGTTGTTTTACTTTCTAGCAATTCGTAAGGTAATCGGCAAGTTTGCGCACATTTTCCTCGATTGCCAGAACGACCACCAATCATGCTAGAAAATAAACATTGACCAGAATAGGAAATACATAAAGCTCCATGAATAAATACTTCGATTTCCATATCGGTATTTTGACAAATATATTTGATTTCTTCATAGGAAAGTTCACGAGATAAAATAGCCCTCTTAAAACCCAATTCTTTTAGAGCTAGAACACCTTCTAAATTATGAACCGTCATTTGGGTACTGGCATGAATCGGTAAATCCGGAAAGTGTTTGATTAATTCTATGCCAAGCCCTAAATCTTGTACAATAATAGCGTCAATTCCATAGTGATAAGCTTTTTTAGCAAGCTGCAAAGCATCTTCCAATTCATTTTCTTTGATTAAGGTATTCAGAGTAAGATGTGTTTTGACATTTCTTATTTTGGCATAATGGATGGCTTGCTCTAAAGTTTCCGCATCAAAGTTAGAGGCAAAAGCTCTTGCTCCAAAAGATTTGGCAGCAAAATATACGGCATTACAGCCAGATTGTACAGCTGCTTTTAAACATTCAAAATCTCCTGCAGGGGAAAGTAATTCAACCATAAGTTATCTCCTTAAAATTTAATAGTAATATTATAACACAAAATAGTAACCAAAAACAATAAAAATTCATAAGATAAAGTATTAAAACGAAAAGGAGGAAAAATAAATGCCAGAAAACAATGGAAATATGTCAAACCAAAATGAGCGTTGTTGTAATAATAGAGGAATGCTTGGCGGATTATTTGGCGGAAATGGATGCTGTTGTGGAAGTGACAGCGAAATACTATTTTTTATCATCATATTTTTACTTTTATTTACAAACTTTGGATGCTGCGGTTGTTGCAGAGGATAATTTATAAACATAAGGGCCTCAGGTTACGATTTTTAAGATATGCCTGAGGTTTTGTAATTTTAGGGAAAAATGTCGAATTTTGCGATGAAATGATTAAAAATTTTATTGAATTTTGTCATAGTCTGTGATAAAATACTTTTGCAATAAATATTTCTATATTGCAAAATTTAATTGATTTTTTAGGAATCTAATTTTTTAAAATCAAAGTTTTTTATAATTTATTTTTGTAAAAATTCTTACGTTATCAAAAATGAAAAGAAAAATATCAACTTACTATAAGAAAGGAGGCTGTGGTTCTATTTTTTAGTAATGTACAAATAGTTATTGCAAAAATGTAGTTCATTTTATTGAATTCGAAAAAAAAATTTGGTATAATAAAGGAGTAAAACATGGTACAAAAAAGAAAACCAATTGACTTAAAAGTCTCAAATGATATTGTATTTCAAAGAATATTTGGAAAAGTAGGAAATGAAGAGATAACCCAAGGATTTTTAGAAGCAATATTAAAAATTAAAATCAAAAAAATCACATTAGATAAAAATAAAAGAATGCAATTAGATAAATTAGATAGTAAAACAGCTAGATTAGATGTAAAAGCAGAATTAGATGACAATACAATCGTTCACATCGAAATGCAATCAACAGAATACGATTTTATGGAAAAAAGAACAGTTTTTTATAATGATGAACTCTATTTAGAAACCTTATCAAAAGGAAGAGATTATAACAATTTAAAAAAGGTAATAACCATTTTAATTACAGGGTATAATTTAGATATTACAAAAAATATTCCAAAATATCACACGATATGGAATTATAGAGAAAAAGACTATCCAAGTGAAATACTAACAGAAGATAAAGAAATTCATATTATTGAATTAGAAAAGTTTGACAATACAAAAGAAACGGGAAATGAAGCGAATTGGATAAAATTTATAAAGGTAAAGGAGATGAAAGATATGAACAAAGTAGAACTTATGGATGAAAAGATTAGAAAAGCTGCTGAAGAACTTGAATACTTAGCAAGTGACCCAGCGATGCAAGAAGAATATAAAGCTAGACAGAAAGAGTTAAGAGATACGGTGTCGTTTTTATCTTATCAGAAACGTAAAGGGTTAAAAGAAGGAAGAGAACAAGGTTTAAAAGAAGGAAAGAAAGAAGGAAAGAAAGAAGAAAAACAAGAAATCGCAAAAAAATTATTAAAAATGAAAATGCCAATCGATAAAATTATAGAAATTACAGAATTATCGGAGAAAGAAATCAAAGACTTAAGCCATAAGGAAGACAAGGGAGACAAAAATGAACAAACAAGAATTATTAAATGACTATAAAAACCAGGAAGACAAACTACTTTTAGCCAAAGTATTGGACAAGCTAGAATTTTCAAAAAGCAGAAATAAGATTGAAAATACCGATTTTTTAAACTTATATGAGCAAGATTTAGTTAATCAATTTTTAAAGAAAATCCAATTCAAAAATTATTATTTTTTCGGTGGAAGAGGAGAAGCAGAAAGAAAGATTTTAATTCTATATCCCGAAAAATTAACAGAAGAAATGGCAAGAAAAAATCATGCTAAAATGATAAGTGTCATCAAAATAAAACTTCCTATAGAACTAGATGATGCCTATGACCATAGAAGATATTTAGGAGCCATTATGAAATTAGGGATTGAAAGAGAAAAAATTGGAGACATATCGGTAAAATCAAGAGGATCAGAAATCATCGTAAAAAATGAGGTACAATTTTTTTTAGTGCAAAATTTAGGCTTACTGACTAGATTTTCTCAAGCAGAAATCACGGTAGAATCGATTGAAAATATGCAAGAAATTGAAACACAAAAAGTAGAAATAACAGAAATTGTAGCATCTTTAAGATTAGATAATATTGTTGCAAGTTTAGCAAGAACATCTAGAAATAAGGCAGTAGAGATTTTGGAACAGGAAAGAGTGTTTTTAAATTTTAAGAATGAGACAAAAGCATCTAAGCAGGTAAAAGTAGGAGATATTATAACCATTCGAGGAAAAGGTAGATTTGAATTTAAAGAGATTTCGGGTAATACTAGAAAAGGTAGATTTGTTATAAAAATTGATAAATATGTTTAGATAGATTTGGGGACGCAGTCAAAAAAATAGGATTGGGCTGGCTTGGCTGTTGCTAGTAGGAGGGGGTAATATCCTTTTCTTGGATTTATCATTGGCTCATTGCATAAGTTAAGAACTTGTATGCGAATTATTTGGCACCCTTTCTGTGCTAATTCTCCTTGGGAGAATTACACGAACATTTTCCAAATAAT
>CALXRJ010000102.1 GCA_944390615.1 uncultured Clostridia bacterium
CTTAAATCTTCTTTTTTGATTTTATTGATATTAATTCCATCATACCTGATTTTTCCATCTTCAATATCATAAAAACGATTTAATAAATTGGTAATGGTTGTTTTTCCTGCACCAGTTTCTCCAACAAACGCAATTTTTTGACCAGGTTTAGCATATAGGCTAATATCATGTAAAACTAATTTATCTGGTTCATAGCCAAAATCCACATTGGTAAGCTCAATATGGCCTTTTAATTCAATATACTCTAATCTGCCATCATGATGCTGATGTTTCCAAGCCCACATACCTGTGTAATTTTTAGCTTCTTGTATTTCGCCATTTACTTTTTTTGCATTAACTAAAGTTACATATCCATTATCTTGTTCTGGTTCTTCATCCATTAAGGCAAAAATTCTTTTTGCTCCAGCTATTGCCATAACAACTGTATTAATTTGGTTGGAAAGTTGTGTAATTGGCATGGTAAAGCTTTTACTTAGATTTAAGAAAGATGCAATTGCTCCAACTGTTAAGCCTCCTATTCCGTTAATAGCAAGTAACCCTCCTACCACACCTATCAAAACAAATAAAATATTTCCTAAATTGGCTAAAGCTGGCATTAAAATATTGGAATAACGATTGGCTAAAGTACTATCTGAGCAAAGTTCTTCATTGATTTTTTCAAACGATTCAATCGCTTGTTTTTCATGTGAAAATACTTTGATAACTTTTTGACCATTAATCATCTCTTCAATATAACCATTGGCTTTTGCCATAGATTCTTGTTGTTTGATAAAATACGTACTACTTTTTCCACCTATATTTTTCGTAACTTTTAACATAGCAAATAAACCAAACAACACCAATATTGTTAAATAAGGACTGGTATAAAGCATAGCAACAAATGTCGTGATAATAGTAATTGCCATACTAACCATTTGAGGCATTCCTCTTGAAATTAATTCTCTTAGAGTATCAGCATCATTGGTATAGTAGCTCATAATATCTCCATGGGTATGGGTATCAAAATATTTAATTGGTAGTTTTTGCATTTTTTCAAACATTTCATCACGGATTGTTTTTAAGGTTCCTTGGGATATTTTGGCCATCATTCTATTATATATATAGGTGGCTAAAATTCCTATTAAGTAAATACAAGCCATGGTTGCTAATGCTTTAAAAAGTTTTGTAAAAACTGGATTTTCCTCAAGAAGCATTGGAGATATGTAATCATCAATTAAGGTTTGGATAAAAAGGGAACTTGCTACGCTGGTTAAGGAACTGATTACAACTAGTACCATAACGATGAAAAATTGGATTTTATAGGTTTGGAATATGATTTTTAGTAATCTTAGTAAAGTTGCTTTATCAAATTTCTTTTTACTCATTTTCTGAACCTCCTTTTATTTGAGAATAATATACTTCTTGATAAATGTTATTGGTTTTTAATAATTCTTCATGGGTTCCGACAGCATTGATTTCTCCATTATCTAATACAATAATTTGGTCACTGTCTTGCACAGATGAAATTCTTTGTGCAATGATAATTTTGGTGGTATTTGGAATTTCTTCTCGAAATGCCTTTCGAATTAAACTATCTGTTTTGGTATCAACAGCCGATGTTGAGTCATCTAATATCAAGATTTTTGGCTTCTTTAAAATAGCTCTTGCAATACAAAGTCTTTGTTTTTGCCCTCCTGATACATTGGTTCCACCTTGTTCAATATAGGTATCATATTTTTTTGGAAATCCTTCAATAAATTCATCTGCTTGTGCTAACTGACAAGCTCTAACTAATTCTTCATCTGTTGCGTTTTCGTTTCCCCATCTTAAATTTTCTTTTATGGTACCTGAAAATAATTCATTTTTTTGAAGTACCATAGATACTTGATCTCTTAGTGTTTTGATATCATAATCTTTTACATCTACGCCACCAACTTTTAGCGTACCTTTTGTTACATCATATAGTCTTGGAATTAATTGAACCAAAGTCGATTTAGAGCTTCCCGTTCCTCCAATAATTCCAATGGTTTGACCTGATTTGATATTTAAATTCACATTTTTTAGGCAGAATTTATGATTTTCTTTTACATAACTAAAAGCTACATTTTTAAATTCAATCGAACCATCTTTTACTTCTGTTACAGGATTTTCTGGATTTCTCAAATCTGGTACTTCTTCTAAAACTTCTACAATTCTAGTAGCAGACTCGATTGCCATGGTTACCATAACAAATACCATAGATAATAACATTAAACTAGATAATATTTGCATTGCATAAGAAATCAAACTGGTAAGTTCTCCTGTGGTTAAGGTGCCACCTACAATAAATTTTGCTCCAAACCATGAAATTAAGGTAATACAGGTATATACCATAAATTGCATCAAAGGATTGTTAAAGGCTAAAACAGCTTCTGCTTTTGAAAAGTCTTTATAAATGGATTCAGATACTTTTTCAAATTTATGAATTTCTGCCTCTTCTTTTACAAAAGATTTTACCACTCTAATTCCTTTTACATTTTCTTGGACTACATTGTTTAAGTCATCATACGTATTAAATACTCTTTGGAAGATCGGATGAGCAGTTCTTGCAATAACAATTAGTAATACACCAAGGATAGGTGCTGCAATTAAAAAGATTAAAGCAATTTTTGGGTTTACTAAAAATGACATAACCATAGCGAAAATTATGGTTATAGGTGCTCTTACAGCTCCTTTGATTAACATCATAAAAGCTTGTTGTACATTGGTTACATCGGTTGTAAGTCTGGTAACTAAGCTAGAAGTACTAAATTTGTCCATATTAAAAAAGGAATAGTCTTGTATTTTTTCATACATATCCTGTCTTAAGTTTTTGGCAAAACCACAAGATGCTATAGCAGAGAACTTTCCTGCACGTGTTCCAAAAAATAAGGATAAAAATGCTGCTATTAACAGTAAAATTCCTATTCGTATAATGACATTTGTGTCACTTTGTGTAATGCCTTCATCAATTAATTTGGCTAGTAAAAATGGTATAGCAATCTCCATAAATACTTCTAAAATCATACATATTGGTGTTAAAATAGTTTCTTTTTTGTATTGTTTTAAAGATTGTAATAGTCTTTTTATCATATTAATTTTTTCCTCCTTTTTTGGCTTAAAAAAAACGTTGGTCCAAAAAATATCCGGACTTACGTTTTTTACTGCTCGATTATTATATTATATTATATTATTTGATTTTTTATTTAATCCTTTCTTTTGCTCTAAAATCAAAATACATTTTGTTTAGATTTTTTCTTTGTATTTTCATAATAAAGTCAGCTTTTGAAACATTAAAATCCATCGTTTGCTATATTTTCATCCTTATCTCTTATTTCTTCTACTTCTTGTGTTGGTACAACATTATCAAAAGAAAATACTTTTCTTTCTGTTCTTGCTTTTTCTTCAAACCTTTTGTTAAATTCTGCTTTAGTTGCATCTAAAGATTCTTGCATGGCAAAAAACATTTTTTCAACATCTTCTTTGGTAAAATCATAAGAATTACTTCTTGCCATTGGCTCTAAAATTTGAATATCATGCATTACATTATTAACCCTTTTTCCTGCATATTCCATAAATTTTTTCCTTTTTTCTTCGTTTACTTCCATGTTTGGTTACTCCCTCCAATTGATATCTTTTTAATTTTACTACTAGTTTATATCACAAAATCTTAAAAAAATCAAATATTAATTTAAATTTTTATAACTAATTTTTTCTTTTTTAATGATTTTCCCCCTGTGTAGTAATCACTACACAGGGGGAAAAGTTTTATTCTTTAAAAAAAATCATTTTTTTGTAAATTTCCGTTCTTCATTTTCCATGTAGGCTCCTCCTTAAAATTTACGCGTGGCACCTCCGCCACTAGGACGTCCTCCGTGACCTTTATGAGAAGAATGACTAGAGGAAATATGACTAGAAGAACTTCGTCTACGTGCTTCTTCCCTTCTACGCTGTTCTTCTCGTCTACGAGCTTCCTCTCTTCTGCGTGCTTCTTCCCTTCTTCGTTCTTCCCGATGAATTTCTTTTCTGCGATGATCTTCCTCAGCTTCTTTCTTCAATTGGTCAATTCTCCTAATGAGCTGTGTATGAAAGAAAGCCTGCTGTGCTGTGGAAAGGTTGGTGTAATATTTTAATGCTCTTTCCAAATCATTCCTGTCTTCTTCACTAGCTGTTGTCATATTTTTGATAATTTCCTGTATATTTTGTTCGGCTTTTTGAGCCTTTTGGAAATTATCATAATCTTTTTCAGCATCTTCCAAGACACTTAAAAGTTCTTGAATTAATGCCTGGTC
>CALXRJ010000103.1 GCA_944390615.1 uncultured Clostridia bacterium
TAGAGCATCTTAACTTAAATGAAATGAGGAAGCGCGAAGGATGCAGCGAGAGGCTCGTTTTATTTAAGTTTAGATGCTCTTCAGGTATGCCGGGAGCCGAGGAATGCAATAAATTTTATAACAATAATCGTTGGAGGCGGATTTTTCCAGCTGTGAAATAAAACCAAAGCCAGTACAAATAAATGTACTGACTTAGGATTTATCTTTTTATCTTATTTTTGATTTGTATTCCAACCAGTCCCAAAAGTACTGTTATGCAAACTATAACATACATTCTTCTATCTTCTCCTGTTGGTGTTAAAATTATTCCAGAATTAGGTGATTCGGCATAATCTGCCTCTGCTGTATCTCTATTAGCTGCTACTTCCCCTTTTAATCCTAGTTGTTGGCTTGATAAAGGATTGTTTGATGTTGCTTTATATAAAATTCTCCTACAGGATTCATTTTCATAGCCAAAAATTTCTGCCGCTGCACCATATTGCATTCCCCCTAATCTAGCTGATAATAATCTACTTGCCATAATTTTAATTTGAATAGAGCCATTCGTCAATAATTGGAAATTATTTTGATTAACATCTACTGAAATCGCAATAGCATTGTGTCCTTTGTTTATATAATTTTTTATTTCTTGTGTCAATCCAGCTAAATTTTCGACATTGTTTTTATCGATATGAACTACATTTTCATTTTTTATGCCTAATTCTATTGGATTTTCCATTCCTAGCCCTATGGCTGTTCCATTTCTATAGGTAAAATCATCTGGTAAATAACAAATTATTTGAATATTTTCACTATCATCATATATAGAAGTATTGATGATTTCTATCGTATAATAAACTCTGACTTCTGAACCATGTAACATAGATTCTTCAACTGTAGCTATTAAATGGCTCTTTTCTTCTACAGTTGTTTCTAAGCTATCTATTATACTTCCATTTTGTGCAATAACTTCAAATCCTGTTAATGTTACGGTTGGATTTAAAGTAAATTCTGGTATTTGTTGTAAAGTTAAGGTTGGCCCTTTTACAGTAATTGGATTTGGCACGTGATGTATGGTTCTGGTTCCTATTATTTCACCTGCTGAATTGGTTATATTTTCTGTAACATCATAAGCACTAATTGGTGTTTGTCCTGTTGCTGATGTTTGTAATTCAACTGTAACAGTTGCCTCATCCACTAATTTTCTTAAATATTGCTTAAACTGGTCTAAATTATCTGCTGTAACTTCCATATCTAATGCTTGAAAATAGGATGTATTATTATAACGGAAACTTGCATAATTTTCACTTAAAATGTCTTCTCTATAATTTTTATTTGTTCTATAACCTGTACTAGTAACTTGAACACTTTCTTTTACATATTGTGCAAATTCTTCTATAATTTCATCGGAAACATTTTCAATCGTATCTACTGGTTTAAAAGTATTATATTCACTATATGCTTCAAAATCATTAAATATGAAATTGATTAATTGTTCATCTGTTTCCTCTAAACCATCCATTGTAAAAACAGAATATAATTTGACTCCTTCTTGTAAAATTTTTTGCACGGTATCTTTTGTATTTGTTGCAATGTATTGTAATTTATTATTATTTTCGTTAATTTCTTGTTGTGTCGTTGCTGTGTATAAAGTATGTTCTTCATTTCCATCAGATGTTGGTAAACCATCTGATAATAAAAACATGTATCGATTTGATGTTTCTTTTATATTATTGGCATATGAGTTATAAGCCTTCTCTAGTGCACCTTTTATGTTGGTATAATATTTATCATTAAATTCAATTTCTCCATTAATAGCTTCTAGTAATAGATTTCTATCATTGGTAAGAGAGGTTTTTCTATATACTTCTCCTGTAAATACTACTAAACCAACATATACATTTTTACTTCCATCTAGTAATTCATTAATGATATTAGTTGCTATATCTTTTTCTATTTGTAATTTTGTTTTTTGAGAACCATCTGATAAAGTTATGTATTCTTCCATACTAACAGAACAGTCTAATACTAAATATACTTGTGCACAGCCTTTTTGACTTAATTCTATTGTATTGATGTATTCATCAGCTACTACTGCATAATCTTGCCCATTGTATTTTAAAATTTCTTGTCTCTCTTTATAATTATTTACTGTTGTATTTTCTATATATGCATCGTCTAAATACCCATATTTAAATGTAATTTTATTTATAGTTTCTCCTGCACTAAGTGGAAAATAGTATTCTCCATTTTCGTTTGTTCGAGTAGTAGATCCATTATCTGCTTCCACATATATGTTTTTTACGCCTTTTCCTGTTGTTATTCCACTACTATCTGTTCCTTTATTTCCTAACACTTGTTCATTAATTGCTTCTATAATTTCTGTTACATTTCCACCAATTCCTGCTACATAATCATGTGTAACTGTATCTTTTGGTGTAGCAGATGTGTCATCTGGTGGGGGGTCTATCACTACAGTTCCTCCTCCTGAATCAGAAGGTCTTGGTCGAAATTCTCCACTTGAATAATCTATAGCATAAACTAATCTATTTTGACATGCAAGGAATATTATGGTAATAAAAAATATTAGAATTTTATTTTTATTTTTTCTTCTATTTTTCATAACATTTCCCTCCTAAATAACATAATAACTTTTATTCTCTTCTATTATATCATCTAAATGTGAAAATGTCAAAATTAGGTAAATTGGAGCTAATTACATCCTGCTACATACCCTGTAGAATACGCAATTTGTAAATTAAATCCTCCTGTATAACTATCTACATCTAATATTTCTCCTGCAAAATAAAGTCCTTTTACTTTTTTAGATTCCATTGTTTTAGGGTTTACTTCTTTTATATGAATCCCACCACAAGTTATAATAGCATCTTCTATTTTTCTAAAATTTCGGATGGTTACTTCAAACGATTTTAATAGTTCTATTATCTTCTTTCTTTCTTGTTTGGTAATCGAATTTACTTTCTTTTCTGGGTTAATTTGGGAAGATGCGATGATAACAGGAATTAGTTTTTGTGGTAGCAATTTGTCCAAACTATTTTTTAAACTTTTATTTTTAAATTCTTCAAAATCTCTTAAAATTCTATCATTTAATTTTTCTTTGTTTAAACCTGGCTTTAAATCTATTTTTAACTTGATTTGTTTTTGTTTAAATTTTTCCTCAATTCCTTGATATCTTACCAGATGTGCCGAGCCACTTAAGATAATTGGACCAGATACACCAAAATGAGTAAATAGCATTTCTCCAAAGTCCTCATAAATTTCTTTGTTATTAGCACTATCTACTAATTTTATGGCTACATTTTTTAAACTTAGTCCTTGTAAAGCCTCTTGGTAATTTGTTTCATACGTTTCTAGTGGGACTAAAGATGGTTTTATAGGTGTTATGGTATGACCTAGTTTTTTGGCTAATTCATAGCCATCTCCTGTAGAACCTGTTAAGGGATAACTTTTTCCACCTGTGGCTAGAATCACTTTATCTGCTTTTAAGGTTACTTGTTTGGTTTTTACGCCACAAATTTTATTTTCTGCATCTGTTAAAATTTCTGTGACTGGACTTTCATAAAAAATCTTTACTTTTAATTGTTTTAATTTTCTTTCAAAACAAGCTAAAACATCTTGTGCTTTATTGGTTACTGGAAATATTCGATTGCCTCTTTCTTCTTTTACAGATAAACCCTGCTCTTTTAAAAAAGCTATGATATCTTGATTGGTAAAACGATGAAAAGCACTATGTAAAAACATGCCATTTCCTGGCGTGTTTTTTATAAATTCTTCCATAGTTAAGGAAGATGTAATATTACATCTTCCTTTTCCTGTTATTAATAGTTTTTTTCCTAAGCTTTTATTTTTTTCTAATAAAATAACTTCATTTCCAGCTATACTTGCTGCAATAGCAGCCATCATTCCTGCTGGTCCTCCCCCTATTACGATAACTTTCATTTAAAAAATACTCCCTACTATAATACCAATCATCGCTCCCACTAATACTTGAAGTGGTGAATGTCCTAAGACTTCTACCAATTTTTCTTGTACTTGAACTCCTGTAAGTCCTGGTGTTTCTATTATTTTGTTTAATAATCTGGCTTGTTTTCCTGCAGCTCTCCTTACGCCTGCTGCATCATACATAACCACACAGGCAAATACAAAAGATATCGCAAAAGCATAACTATCAAATCCAGCTTCTTTGCCCACTAAAACCGTAATTGCCATAACAATAGCAGAATGAGAACTTGGCATTCCTCCTGCTCCTAATATTCTTTTGAAATTAAATTTTTTTGTTGTAACCAGATCCCATATTACCTTAAAGGCTTGAATTCCAAACCATGTAAAAAATGGCACCCAAATAAATTTGTTATGTAGTAACTGTGTAAAAATATTCATGAAACTCTTTATCTATGTTAAACTTTTTTCTTTAACACAGATTCCTCCCCTCTATATGCAAATTTTACTCTTCTACTGAAAAATCTTCTTCTTGTAATTCCCCATTATTTTCTAATATAATGGTAATTCTTTTTTCAGCATCTTCTAAAAGTTTACTACAGTCTTTTGAAATCTTCATACCAGTTTCAAATTTTTTTAACGAAGCTTCTAGACTTAAATCTCCTTTTTCTAGTTCTGCTACTATTTTTTCTAACTCTTCCATTTTGGTTTCAAAACTTTCTTCTTGCTTCATATGGCATCTCCTTTCTCGTAAGCTTCAAATTCAAATAATTTTTTCTAAGTTTCTATTTTTTTTGCAATCTTTTATTTCATTTTGGCAGTTCCTTGATTTACATCGACCTCATATTCAGCAAGTGTTGCTGTTGTTGATTTACTTCTTACTGAAATATAATAAATGCTATTAGATTGATTGTCTATGGTGTAGTAAACAGTATCATCTTCTCCCCAATCTTGTTTTACTAAGTTTAATGCTTTTTCGTCTTTATTTTCTTCTGCCTCTTCTGTTATTCCTGTTTCTTCTTCTTCCCCTTGATATTCATTTTGAGTTATTTCATTGACAGTTGTATTTTCTGTATTGGTTTGGTTTTCTTCTATTGTTTCTTCTTCCAAGATGGTATTTTCGACTGGTAACTCATTTTGTGTTAAATTTTGGTCTTCTATTTCATTTTGATAACTGCCTTGTGTATTTTCTTCTGCTATATATTCTTCGTCTTTAAATTTTTTTATGTTAATGGCTACAATGACTGCTACTATAAGGAAAGCTATGATACTGCAAATGATTACTGTTTTTTTATATACCATTTTTGCTTCATCCCTTATCTTATATATTTAGGTTTTTCAGAAGTTTTTACCTATAAACTTTTTTATAAAATAATTTTGCCAATTTAAATAATTTTGGCCTTTTGGTTTCCATCTATAAAATTGACTTTTATTTCATCCCCTGTTTTTAGGTCTTTACTTGACTTAATTATGGTATCATTTTTTTCAATGATAGAAAAGCCTCTTGCTAAAGTCTTTAATGGGCTAAGTGCATCTAGTTTGGAAACTTGCGCTTGAAATATTTTTTCTGCTTCTTTTTGTTTTAAGGTAATTGAATTTTCCATTTGTTTTACCAGACCATCTAATTTTAGATAATTATTTTGCATATCTTGTAATGGATTGGTAAATACTCTGGCATTCATTAAATTGGTATATTGCACTCTCATAAGTTCAACTTTTTTCTTTAAGCTAAGTCTTAATCTTTCTTTTAAAGTATTGATTTTATTTTCTAATTCATATCGATCTGGGTTAGCTAGTTCTGCTGCGGCAGACGGTGTAGGTGCTCTTAAATCTGCTACAAAGTCTGCTATGGTGAAATCAGTTTCATGTCCTACTGCTGAAATAATAGGGATTTTGGATTGATAAATTGCTCTGGCTACAATTTCTTCATTAAAAGGCCATAAATCTTCTAAGGAACCTCCTCCTCTTGCTAAAATAATGACATCTGCTAGACCTTTTTCGTTCATCGTTTTTATCCCTTTGGCAATTTCTTTAGCTGCTC
>CALXRJ010000104.1 GCA_944390615.1 uncultured Clostridia bacterium
ATCTACAAAAAAGTAATTATTATTATATATATTTTCTTGCATATAGCTCATCCTTTCAAATTTATCAGAGAATGTCTGATGAATTTGATTATAACATAGGGTAAAAAATATTTCATTACTTTTACATAAATTTTGTAAAATAATTATTTGAACTTTATAATTATTATTATAATACTCCCACAAAGTTCTAGAACTACTTATTTTAAGTAATTTTATAATTTCGTGGGAGTAATTTATGGAGCCAATAAGCAGAATCGAACTGCTGACCTACGGGTTACGAATCCGTTGCTCTACCAACTGAGCTATATTGGCATATGTAAACTAGTGAAATTATCTTTCACTAGTCATATTCTTATTTCTTTCATTTTCATTTACAACGGTTGTCGTAGATTTCACAATTTGAACTCTATCTCCAACACTTAAGCCTGATGTAATTTCTACATAATAATCATCTGAAATACCAGTTTCTATCACAACAGACTTCGTTGTTCCATCCGCTTGAACCACATCCACAAAAGGTTCATTCTGGTCATTTCTTTGTATCGCTTCTACTGGAAGTGCCACAACATTTTCAGCTTTTTCAATAATTACAGTACAGGTTGCACTCATATTTTCCTCTATCTTGTCATCTGGATTGGTAATTTCTATATTTAAAGTAGAATGATTATTTGTATTTTCAGTTATATTGGTAACTTCTCCTAAATAGTTTAGACTTTCTTCCTCTTTTTTTATTGAAATTTCAACTTCTTGACCTATTTTTGCCTTTTCTAAATCTTTATCTTCAATTGTTAATGTAATTTGATAGGTTCTTTCTATATTTTCTTCTACTACATCATTTGGGCCTTCATTATTTTCTTGTTCTTGTGTGTTTGTTGAATTTTGATTTTGCACCTCTTCTTTTTCTCTATAGGCAACATTTCCTGTTCCTGTTAAGGTATTTTTTATGGTTGCTGTTGTAGCTGTCATTTCTATAATACTTGTAGTTGTAACAGTACTTTCTCCTACATTGGATGCTCTTTGGCTCATCCATATACTATAAGCAAGTGATATAGCTAATGCTATTCCCATTATTAATATGATTATCCATGATTTATTTTTCATCCAATCGCCTCTTTATTGATTAACTTTTGCTTGATACCTTTCTATTATAAAGGAAAAAATTAAAAATTACAACCTTTTTTTCATTTTTTTGCTTTAATTCTCATTTTTTATTGATGATTTTGTGATTTTGTAGTATTATATATCTATATTTTAGAAGGGAATTAACTTTTATGTGATCATTTTATTTTACATCCAATTCAGTTAAAGAAACTATGGATATTGCTAAAACTCTCGCAAAATATTTATCTACTGGAGATACTGTTGTTTTAACCGGAGAATTAGGATGTGGAAAAACTAAATTTACCGAAGGTTTTTTAAGTTATTTTAATTTACAAGACGAAATTTCAAGTCCTACTTTTAATATTGTTAATGAATATATCAGTAAAACTGCAAATATTTACCACTTTGATGTTTATCGATTATCTGATGTAGATGAATTTTATGCTATTGGTGGAGAAGAATATTTTGAAAAAGGGATTTGTTTGATTGAATGGGGAGAATTAATACAAGAAGCTTTACCTTTTGACTATATCCAAATTTCTTTTCAAAAAGATTTTTCTAAGGAAAATACTCGTATACTTACCTTTGAAGCATTTGGAAAAAAACAAGAAACTATTTTAGAACAGTTAAAGGAGGAATTTATTTGAAAATTTTAAGTATTACTACATCAAGCCCTATTTGTGGAGTAGCCATTTTAGAAGATTTTGCTCCCCTAAAAGAAATCAGCCTAAACAATGGTTTAACACATTCTGAAACCTTAATGCCAATGATAAAACAAATTTTAGAAGAAACCAATTTACAATTAACTGATATGGATTTACTTGTTTGTGATATTGGTCCTGGATCTTTTACTGGGATTCGTATTGGTATTGCCACCATAAAAGCTTTCGCAGATAGTTTACCTATAAAAGCAATTGGGATTAATTCACTAGAAGCACTTAGCTATCACTTTAAAACCTGTGGTGTTGTTTGTTCTTTGCTAGATGCTAAAAAAGATAATGTATATTGTGAAATATTAGAAAATACAGGTGAATTTTATGTTCCCAGACGAATTGCTTCTTTTGAAAATATTGATAATTTTCTTTTCGAATTACAACATCTAAAGTTAGATTATCCTTTAACTTTTGTTGGAAGTGGTGCTATCCATTATAAAGACAAAATTTTAAATTATTTACCTAATAGTAAGTTCACTTTAAATCATGAGTTATCTGCCGTAAATGTTGGAATGGCTGGTATGTATCATTATACCAATAAAATTATATCTGAGCTTCAACCTCTTTATCTTCGAAAATCTGAAGCTGAGCAAAAATGGGAGGATAAACAAAGTGGAAGCAAACAATGATCTTACTATTTCTATTATGCATTTACAAGATTTAGAGAATATAAAAGATATTTTAGAAAAGGATTTTGACGATTTTTGGCATTATTCTATTTTTAAAAGTGAGTTAGAAAACCCACATTCCCTATATTTTGTTGCTAAAAAAAATCATGAAGTTGTAGGTTTTGTTGGAATTTTAATTGTTTTGGATGAAGCAGATATTACCAATATTGTGGTAAAAAAAATTTTTAGGGGTTTGCGGTATCTCTACAATATTAATGCATTACGTAATAAATTATTGCAAAGATAATGGCTTATCTAAAATAAATCTTGAAGTAAATTCGTCTAACTCTATTGCTATTTCTCTTTATGAAAAATTCGGGTTTACACAAGTCGGTATTCGAAAAAATTACTATAAAAATGGCGCTGGTCTATTATTTACCAAAATATTATAAAATTTAGTTAGTTATATTGTACAAAAAAAGTAGTAAAAAGCTTTTCCCATTTTACTACTCTTTTTGTTTTCTCTCTTGCATATGAT
>CALXRJ010000105.1 GCA_944390615.1 uncultured Clostridia bacterium
ATCTTTTTGTTTTAACATTAAATATTCCACCTTCCTATTTTGTCTATATTTTCTATTTTTATACATCTAGGGTGAAATATTCGTTTCTAAACTTTTAAGGTGATTTTATCATAAATTAAATACAAATTAATAAGTGGAGGACTTGACAATTGGAAAAAATTGGAATATAATAAATGACATGTAACTGCAAATTGACAGTTTTGTTATGAAACTGTCCCACAAAAGAAAAAGGAGGAAAAAATGCCTAAAAGCGAAATGATTAAGGAGGGTAAGCTGGAAGAAAACCTGTATTCAGGCAGACCGGATTACTATCCCTATAATCAAGAGTGGATGGATGAGTATTTTAAAGAATGGTCATCCAAAGAGCACGCTTGATTAGACAAATTTCTCAGAACCCACAGCATGTATATACATGCTGTGGGTTTTTAATAAGCTTTAAATTTGAAAACAGATGGTTTTTCTAAAAAATTAACTAGGCAAGGAATAAAGAAAAAATGAAGAGAATATATATATCTAACAGGGAGTAAGATATATGTTTAGTGTTACCATTATAAAACTAAAAGACGTAGTTAAAATTGCAATTTTACTAATCATTTTTTACGTCTTAAGTAGATTTATTTTTAAAAACATATCGATAAAAAATAATTTAAATCAATCGATTAGCTTTAACACAAGTGATTTTATAAAATTTGGGATAAACACCGAAAGTACTATCATAAAAAACATATCCAATCAAGAAATGCAAAACCAAAATGAAAAAACAGAAGAAGTAGAGCAAGATTTGCAATCCATATCAATAGAATCTATCTTTCATGTAGCCTCAAGTGTATTTGAAGCACAAGGATTAGAAGAAAATTTGGGACAAGAAGAAAAAGAATCTACTGCAGAAAACGCAGAAGAACCCAGTGAGCAGGAAGCGAGTCAAGTAGCTGAAGCATCAACAGAAGTATCAACCCAAGTTGTAACAAAAAATCCAATTACCGAAAGCTATAATAGAGAATATAATGGTGTAAAAATAAAAAATGAAACATCTTATGAATTGACAGACGAAATGTTAAATACAAGTGATTTAAATATCAACACAGAAAATGTAATTCTATTTCATACCCATACTTGTGAAAGCTATACTCCAAGCGAGAACTATCAATATACAGCTTCGCGGAAATTATCGTACTACTGATTTAAATTATTCTGTGGCAAGAGTAGGGGATGAACTTACTACATATCTTGGAACTTATGGTTTTCAGGTGAATCATAACAAAGATTACCATGATTATCCTGCTTACACCGGTTCTTATACGAGATCCCTTTCAACCGTACAAAATATACTACAAAGTTTTAGTTCTGATATGATAATTGATTTACATAGAGATGCCATAGGAAGTGATGAAACTTATGCACCTTTAGTAAAAATTGGAGAAGACTATTGTGCTCAATTAATGTTTGTCATGGGAACAGATGGAGGAGGTTTATCACATCCAAATTGGAATTCTAATTTAAAATTTGCCATAAAAATTCAAGAAAAAGCAAATGAATTATATCCAGGATTATTTAAGCCAATTGTTTTGAGAAACTCTAGATATAACCAACACTTGGGAAAAGCTGCTTGCATCATAGAAGTAGGAGCCACTGGAAATACATTAGAACAAACCTTAAATAGTATGAAATATTTATCAAAAGTTATGGATGAAGCCTTAAAATAAGCTAAGAAGTTGCTAAGCTATGGAACCAAAAATTTCTGGTTCCAACCGCTTCCTGATAGAATGGTTTTTCACTAGTTGCTGACTTATGATGTATAAATGCTTTTTTTTAGCATATACTAATGAAAAGGAGAAACAAAATATGTCAAAAGAATTTACATATTGGACAAGTGTTTTAAAAAAAATATTTTTTTTAGTTTTTGTAGTTATTGCAACTTTTAGTTGCTTTAAAATAGCAGTTTTTTATATGCCTTTTTTAATTGCTTTTATCATATCTTTACTCATAGAACCTATTATCAGAAAACTTATGAAAAAATTCAAGATTACAAGAAGGTTAAGTGCCATTATAGTTTTTATTATAACATTTGGCATAATTATAGGTTTATTAGCATGGGGAATTACTACTTTAGTTTCTGAATCAGCCAATTTATTATCTAATTTTAACAATTATTATAGCAAAGCATACAACCAGATTCAAAGTTTATTAAACAATTTCAATATTGAAAATTTAAAAATATCACAAGAAATAATTGACATTGTAAAAAGTACTAGTTTTTCGTTGCTAGAAAAAATATCCAATTACTTTCAAAACTTTTTGACAAAAATTGTAACAGGAATAACAGCAATTCCAAGTATTGCTATATATTTTGCTGTAACGATTTTAGCGTTATATTTTATTTGTACTGATAAAATTTACATGTTAGATGAATTGGAATATCATTTACCAGAAAAGTGGATGAAAGAACTTACTCGGACATATTAGAGAATTAGCAAAAGTATTGGGAGGATATTTAAAAGCACAAGCAACATTAATCCTCATATCATTTGTTATTTCCTTAATAGGTCTTTATATTTTATATTTTGCAGGACTCAATGTAGGTTTTCCTCTAATAACAGCAATTGGAATAGCTTTTGTTGATGCACTTCCCATATTAGGTTCAGGAACGATTATGGTACCATGGGGAATATTATCAGGTTTAAATGGAGATTTAACATTAGGAATATCCATTATAGTTTTATGGATTATCATGTCTATGGTAAGACAATTTATAGAACCAAAAATTGTAAGTGGAAATATAGGGATACACCCAATATTTACAATAGCTGCTATGTATACAGGATTTAAATTCATGGGGATTTTAGGAATGTTTGTTGGACCAATTGTTTTAATTATCTTAAAAAATGTCTTTTCTAATTTTTTGGATGGAGGAATTATAAAAACAATATTTAATTTGAAATAATAGTTGACTTTTTGGAAAATAGCAATTATAATAGTAACACATCAATATAAACTCAATTTTCCTTTTTTTAGATTCATGAATTAATATTTTTTATTTCAAAACTATAGAAAAGAGGTGAAATTTAATGACAACAAAATTCGAAGAAATTGTTTTAGAAGAACTATTTAAATTATCTGGAAAATTTGATAAAGTGCAAGATGAAATGAAGGATTTGAAAAAAGAAATGCAACAAATGAATGAAAAAATGGACCAGAAATTTGCAGAGCAAGACAAAAGAATTGAACAGAAATTTGCAGAACAAGAAAAAAGAATTGATTAAAAAATTGATCAAAGATTTGCAGAACAAGAAAAAAGGATTGATCAAAAAATTAATCAAAAATTTGCAGAACAAGAAAAAAGAATTGATCAAAAAATTAATCAAAAATTTGCAGAACAAGAAGAAAGAATTGATCAAAAATTTGCAGAACAAGAAGAAAGAATTGATCAAAAATTTGCAGAACAAGAAAAAAGAATTGAACAAAAGATTGATCAAAAATTCGATGAGCAAGCCAAAGAAATTGCAGAGATGTTTACAGATACTTTTCACTTAACTTCAAAATATCTCCGAGAAATGGAAGAACGAATCACAAAAGAAACGGACAAAAAAATTGAAAATCTAAGAATAGAATTTATTCGTCAAAAAGTTTAAATAAGTAATTTACAAAATGAAAGAAAATTATGCAATCATGCTAAAAGCTACTTATTTTTTAATCAAGTAGCTTTTAGCTAAAATTTAAAACATACTAGATGTAGGAATATAAGTATCATCTGGTACAGAAACATATTTATTTTCTGGTTCATCACATTCAAACATATTAGTTACTTCAATTTGGGCAATATCGCCATAATAATCACCTTTTACAATTGTTCCTGTAATATCTACCCAAGTATCATCTTTAAATTCATAGGCTGTATCATAAGTACATAAAAAGCCTACCACTAAACTTTGAGAAGTACTTTCATTTACTAACATATCCCTTGCTAAAACAAATTGGTCATCATCAAAATCAATCAAACGATAAACATATCCTGTAAAATGAATTTTACACCCAATATAAGAGTCAATATCATTGGTTACAGCTTGTAAAATATTGGTATAGTTATTTTCTGTAATTTCAAAAACCTCATCTGTTTTTATGGTATCAGTTAATGTAATAACATCTGATTCATCTTTATCTGTTTTCTTAAAAAATATATGATAAATTCCAATTGAAAAAATAATTAAAATAATAATAAGCATAACAATAAACAAAAATTTAACCAATCGAGGTCCATTTAATTTTAAATTACAAAAAAACATAAAAAACAAAATCTCCTTTATCTTAAAATTTATAATTCAGTTACATAATTCTATTTTCTATAAAAATATACTGAATTATAATAAAAATTTATTCTTAAAATAAAAGAATATTACAAAAAAACTTGCTAAAAAATCATTTTAGTGGTATATTAAACAAGTAAAAATACATAAATCAATTTTGAGAGGATGAAAGAAAAAATGAAATTATTTAAATCATACAGTGAAAAAGAAGTCAAAAGAATTATGCCGATTGTTGAAAAAATCAACAGTCTAGAAGATGAAATGAGCAAATTATCGGATAAAGAATTAACTGCCAAAACTCCTTACTTCAAAGAACAACTAGCGAATGGAAAAACATTAGACGATATTCTTCCAGAAGCATTTGCTGTTGTAAGAGAAGCATCTAAAAGAGTACTAGGTATGAGACATTTTGATGTGCAATTAATCGGTGGAATTATTCTTCACCAAGGAAGAATTGCAGAAATGAAAACAGGAGAAGGAAAAACTTTAGTTGCAACACTTCCAATCTATTTAAATGCATTAGAGGGAAAAGGTGTCCATCTAGTTACAGTAAATGACTACCTAGCCAAACGTGATAGTGAGTGGATGGGAAAACTTTATAAATTTTTAGGACTAACAGTCGGTTTGGTAATTGCAGGACAAACGCCAAAACAAAAACAAGAAGCTTATCATGCCGATATTACTTATGGTACCAATAATGAGTTTGGTTTTGACTACTTAAGAGACAATATGGTAATCTATCAAAATCAACTAGTACAAAGAGGTTTGCATTATGCCATTGTAGACGAAATTGATAGTATTTTAATTGATGAAGCAAGAACCCCTCTTATCATTTCAGGTAGAGCAAATTCATCATCTGATTTATATAAAAGAGCAGATAGTTTTGTAAGAAAATTAGAGCCAAAAATTATTGTAGAAGAAGATGTAAAAGATTTTGACCAACAAGAAGACAATGAAAAATATGATTATATTGTTGACTTAAAAGCAAAATCCGCTTCTTTAACACAAAAAGGTATTGAAAAAGCAGAAAGAGAATTTGGTTTAGATAATTTTAATGATATCGAAAATTCTACTATCGTACACCATGTAAATAAAGCATTACATGCTCATGGCGTTATGAAAAAAGATACAGACTATATCGTAAAAGATGGACAAGTATTAATTGTTGATGAATTTACAGGTCGTATCATGTATGGAAGAAGATATAATGATGGTCTACATCAAGCATTAGAAGCAAAAGAAAAAGTAAAAATAGCAGATGAATCCAAAACACTTGCGACCATTACTTTCCAAAACTTCTTTAGAATGTATGGTAAACTTGCTGGAATGACAGGTACTGCGATGACAGAAGAAAGCGAATTTGAGGAAATCTATAATTTAGATGTTGTATCCATTCCAACCAATAAACCAGTTATTAGAGTAGACCAAAATGATGTTATTTATAAAAATGAAAGAGCAAAATTCAACGCTATTGTAGAAAGTGTAAAAGAAGCACACGCTAAAGGTCAACCAATCCTAATTGGTACTGTTTCTGTAGAAAAATCAGAATTACTAAGTAAAAAATTAAAAGAAGCAGGTATCAAACACACCGTATTAAATGCAAAATACCATGAACAAGAAGCAGAAATTATTGCACAAGCTGGAAAATTAGGTAGTGTAACCATTGCAACCAACATGGCAGGACGTGGTACTGATATTATGCTTGGTGGAAATAGTGAATTTTTAGCCAAACAAGAAATGAAAGAAAACAAAGTTCCAGCTAACTTAATTGAAGAATCCAATACCTATTATGAAACAGATGACCAAGATATTTTAAGAGCAAGAGAACAATTCCAAAAATTAGATAAAAAATACCAAGAACAAATCAAAGAAGAAAAGGAAAAAGTAATTGCAGCAGGTGGTCTAAAAATCATAGGAACCGAACGTCATGAATCTCGTCGTATTGATAATCAGCTACGTGGACGTAGTGGACGTCAAGGAGACCCAGGAGACTCTAAATTCTACATTGGCTTAGATGATAACTTGATGAAAATATTTGGTGGAGATAAAGTAACCAAAGTATATGCAGCTCTAAATGTAGATGAAAATATGCCAATCGAAGTAAAAATGATTTCAAAAGCGGTTGAAAATGCCCAAAAGAAAGTAGAAGGAAGAAACTTTGCCATTCGTAAAAATGTATTAAAATATGATGATGTAATGAATGTTCAAAGAGAAGAAATCTATTCACAAAGAAAACAAGTTTTAGATGGAATGGATTTAAGCCCAATTATTTCCAATTATATCGATTGGGTAGCAGAAGCAACAGTTCAAACCTTTAATGAAGCAGATGAAAAAGGAAAACAAACTTTAAATATTGAATCACTATCTATGGAAATATTTAATACATTTGGTATCCAAATGCTTGATGAATTAAAAGAAAAAGCACAAGATGCAGATGCCATTATAGAAAGCTTAAAAGAAAAAGCACATGCTAAATACGAAGAAAAGGAAAGGGATATCGAACCAGAACAACTTCGTGAGATTGAAAGAATTGTTATGCTAAAAGTCGTAGATCAAAAATGGATGGACCACATAGACGCTATGGATGAACTAAGAAAGGGTATTGGTCTTCAAGGTTGGGGACAAAAAGATCCTGTTGTTCAATATAGAATTGTTGGTACCGAAATGTTTGATGAAATGATAGAAGCTATTAAAGTAGATGTTGTAAAACTTCTTATGAATTTGAGGGAGCAAAAGGATTTAAGAAGAAGTGAAACAGCAAAAATCACGAAAGCTGCCCTTCAATCGATTAATAGTGTAGATGGTGGACAATCTGCAATTGATAATCCTGATGTTAATCGAACTGTGGTAAGAGAAACTCCAAAGGTTGGAAGAAATGATCCTTGTCTATGTGGAAGTGGTAAGAAATATAAGAATTGTTGTGGTAAAAATGCATAAAAATTTTATTAGAATATTTATAATATAACAATATATTATTAGTACATCTGGATGATGAACATATAAACAATGTTGAAATATGGGAGGAAAATAAAATATAAAATGAGAGCTATCAAAAGTAGCTCTTATTTTGATTAAAAAAATTAATAAAATTTTAAATTTTTTTGTTATTTTTATAAAATACCAACTAAAACACCTCAAAAAATTGTCTAAACAATAGAAAGGTAAAAGGGTGGTATAAATGAGAAAAAAATTTTTAATTATTTTAGCAATAATAATAGTTTTATTGGTAGTAATATATGGCATTCTATTTTTTTTTTTTTTTTACAATGTTTCAAATGGTAAATTACCTATCTTTGCAATAAAGTTTGATACCGAAAATTATCATGGACTAGGCTATCATGTAAATGTAAAATACTATAAAGATACTGATAACATTGAAACAATAAATATGTCTGCTTTTGGTAAAACAATAGCAGGAGCAATTTTTAGTTATGATGAAGTGAATCATGATACTAACAAGGATATTATAATTATTGAAGACAGGAAAATACAAAATGAAAATTTATTAGATACATTTCTAAAAAATGCAGATAAT
>CALXRJ010000106.1 GCA_944390615.1 uncultured Clostridia bacterium
TTACCTGAATTTCAGAATTTGTCATGTATCCCGGTTTTATACCGCCTTTATCGTATGATGTTTCTTTAAAAGTAGTTATATTATTTTTAAATATTGGTATATTACTAAATTCTTGGTATTTCATTTCTATACTCCAAATTTTCCAATTCTTGTAACGGTTTAGCTAATTTTTCATATATCTTCTCAGTTTCATTTGTCACATCCGAAACAACGGTCACTGCATTGTTTTCCGCCACAAGATAATACTTACAATTATTGTCTATCTCGTGTTTTTCAGAATATACTTCAATTGCATTCAAAAAATATGGGCTATGCGTATTTAACAAAATATTCGCATTGAATTCTTTTTGAAGCAAAACAATAATCTCAGCAAACTTTAACTGCCACTCTGGATGGAGATGGATTTCTGGCTCATCAAGAATTATAATGCCATTTTCATCTATATTACCATTTTGTAACAATCGTTGAAGAATAACAAAATTTTTCATACCAGTAGACAGATTTACCATATCCAGAGTTCCGTTCAATTTATCAGATTTATAAACAAATGTATTTGTTTCATCTGATATAATATTTCCGTCACATACATTTTGTATTATATCCAAAATCTTTTCTAATTTTTTCTGTACAATAAGTTCGTCAACAACCGAAAACTCATCCCCCTTTTTGTCACTTGCCAACTTTTTCAGCAAATCTTCTCGGTGTCCAAACTCCTTAGTTGAAAAAAGCCATCTCGGTTCCCCCAAATCATCTAAAATAAATGGATCATCCATATAAATAATCTCTTTATTCAAGTTCATATAATTAGATATCGAAATATCTTCATTATTAACTATTGTAAAATCAATAACATTATCCTTAATTTTCACCTTTACATTTGCTTCTTTTTCTACATTATTTAAATGACCAACTTTCATTCCAAATTCTGCTTCTAACCTTTTCCGCAGAATTATTTTTTGTATTTCAACATCTTCGAGTTTTAAAAACGTATAAATTCTCTCAGCCAGCTTCTCCACCGCTTCCGGCTCTATATATCGTTGAAAATTATGATCCTTACTAACATAAAAATCTTCTATCTCGTTAACTAAACGTTGTATATCTCCCAAAAATATTTCTTGTTGCTCAACAATTTTTCTAGCCAAATCTAATGTATTAAATCTTCGCGTATAACGATTAGTAATTTCATGATAATAACTATTTAGTACTCTAGAAATAGACTTTGTACGTTCATCTATAATTTGTTCTTCAATCTTATAAAATGCATGAAATACACAAAAAAGCATTTTCCCTATTGTGCTTTTTCCCGTATTGTTTTCTCCTGCAATAACTGTTATACCATTTAATTCAATATTAGCATGACTAATTTTACCTATATTTTTAAGTTCTAGTTTCATAATACCATCCTATTCTGTTTGCTTATGCTAAAACTAGCATATTAGCATTCACTTAGAAATATATTTCTTTTTTATTCTTTCCGTTTTCGTTTGTAAATTAACATTTTTTCAAATTAAATCACACACAATTTATGCTACTTAAAATTAAAAAATAACACCATAACCACCTTATCTAACAACACTATCTATAGCAAATATCACGCTAAACTTACAAATTCAACTCATATTTTATTGCATCTTCTATGATATTGCAAAATGTTGAACCATCTACCATATATTATTAGCATGCCCTTTCCTTTTAAGTTCCCATATCACAAATGGATATAATAACATTAATACACATTCAAACAACGACTTTCAACTCGCATCGATATAGTATTGGCATTCCCACCGCATATGTGATAAATTTTTGTTGTCCATTTTGAACCGGCTCCCATACTATTTTTTGAGTTTGGCTTGCGTCCCATTCTCAATTTAGCATAGGAGGCTTTTTATTGATACGTTACACATTCCTACTTACTCCCTTCTCCTCAGCATAGCTGAGGAGAAATCAAGCTTTTCATTCACATTTCACTTTTCTCTCTAAAAAATAGCATCTGAAAACATTTTCTGTACTTTAACCGCCCTCTCCAAAAGTCTCTCCACTCTTGTGTCGAGGTTAACCATTTCTAACATAATACCGCTTTTCTTCAAAGAAGATAAGTCCCACTCCGGAAAGTCGAAAAACACTGCCCTTTCATCCATTGCTTTATTCAAAACTCTTTGAATTTCTTTAAATTTAGCTCTATTCTCTTTCCAATTCGGCGACAACACAGCAAAATCATCGTCAACAACCTTTTCCAGTTCCCGCACCAATGAAGGGGAAAATTTCTCCGTTTTTACAATAGGAAAGTCAATGTCATTGAACTCATCAAAAGATATGTTATATAAATCTAAAATCTTTAATAGTATATCCACCGACATATTGGCATTGTATTCTGCACTTTTTTCTAGCCGAAAATATGTTGTTTTGCTCACACCGATAGCATCAGCTACCTGCTGCTGACTGAATCCTGCCTCATGCCGTAATTTTCTCAATTTGTTTGCCACATCCATGCAAAATCGTCCTTTCCGAAACATTGTTTATTCTTCCATTTTATTTTTGTTTCATTTTTGATTGTATCAAATTTATCTCATGATGTCAATCTAGTGTCTTTTATAACACTTGCTCCCAAAATGAATTTTTAGATTTCGCCCTCGAGTTTTCGCATAATACATTATCAAATAAAGCATCTATATTATTTTCATTCTGTACCTTTTTGATAAAATAACAATATGAATATTTTTTCTTTATCTATTATAATAATCACACTCTTTAGAAACTTCTATTGAGAACCGTAAATCATTCATTTCTACTATAAAAGTCTAGCCATTTTTTGTTAAACCCCGAAGATCAATTTTAACTACTGTATATTTAAGCGTGGTAGCGGAAAGTTCCAAATAAGTATACCATACTATATCATATGTGCCTTTTACTTCCAATTCTTTCTCCTTGCCTTTTATCCCCCCTTTGCTTGCTGAATATTCTTGTGCAGGAGTACCGCTGTTCTGGAGACACGGATACCGCCAATCCTGCGGCAGGAAACCGCTGTTCCGAAATATAGATACTCCTCTTAATTGATTGTTACCTGCGAGTTTATTCGCTTAAGACTGAGGCTAA
>CALXRJ010000107.1 GCA_944390615.1 uncultured Clostridia bacterium
AAAAATGGAAATATTGTCATTTATAAAAGAAAAAAAGACAGAAGATTTCATAGAAGAGATAAGACTAAGGACCAACCGAAATTTAAGCCTTAAAATCGGACAAGAAATCATTTTATTAAATCATAAAATAACCACACAAGAAATGGCAGAAACTTTTGAGAATATATGTGAAAAATCGATTTATTCCTACACCAAACAAATAGCAGAAGGTTTTATCACCATAAAAGGAGGAAACAGAGTAGGCATAACAGGTTCTTGTGTTATAGAAAACGGAAAAGTAAGCAATATGAACTACATATCAAGCTTAAACTTTAGAATAGCAAGACAAATAAAAGAAGTATCAGTTCCCCTTTTAAAATATGTAATTGATTTACCAAATGATACCATATTTAATACACTTATCCTATCTTCTCCAGGGGCACGGAAAAACAACCATATTAAGAGACTTAGTTAGAAAAATAGCAAATCGGCATTCCAGAAATAAAATTTTCACCAAAAACCTGTGGCATTGTCGACGAAAGAAGTGAAATAGCAGCTATGTATAAAGGTATTCCACAAAATGATATTGGAACTTTTTCAGACGTAATTGATAATGTACCAAAACCAATTGGAATCAATATGTTAATTAGGTCTATGTCACCCCAAATTATAGTCTGTGATGAGATTGGAAGCAAAGAAGACATAGAAGCTATCGAAAGAGCAGTATGTAGTGGAGTTAAAGGAATATTTACAGCACATGCAGCAACTACCTCAGAAGTTTTGCAAAATACCAACTTGAAAAAAATAATAGAACATAAATTAATTCAAAAAGTAATTATATTAGATGCCAAACAAAAAGGACAAGTAAAAGAAGTTTTCTAAAAAATGGTTCTAAAATTGACAAGAAGACATATATATATAAAGAGGTGGATTATGGAATTTTTTAGATATATATTTTTAATATTAATATTAACAGGTAGTACAAGCGTTGGATTTTTACTTTCCAAAAAATATACCGATCGAGTAAAAGAATTAAAAAGCTTATCTAATTTAATAACTCTTTTACAAAACAAAATAAAATTTACCCATAAACCATTAGGAGAAATCCTAGAAGAAATTGTAAATGTCAAAGAAAATTCGGGTATAATAGGCATATTTTCTAAAACAAGCCAAAAACTGAAAAACAAAAAGTTTGAAGAAGCTTGGAATGAAGCAATTTCAGAACAAAGATTTTTCTTAAATTTAAATCAGGAAGACATTACCTTTCTAAAAACATTAGGAAATGTACTTGGTAAAACAGATGTAGAAGGACAAATGAGTGAAATTAATCAATTTCAAACAATACTCAAAGTGCAGATAGAAAATGCAGAAGAAGAAAAAAATAAAAATGCCAAAATGTATAAAAGTTTAGGAACTATTATTGGGCTTGCTATAGTTATCATATTATTTTAAGTGTATAAAATGGACAAAAAGTTAGTCCTTTTCAACAAAAATGTCCTTATAGAAAAAAGAAAGGAAAAGAAAATGAATGTAGATTTATTATTTAAAATAGCAGCTGTAGGAATTTTAGTTGCTGTATTACATCAAGTTTTATGTCGAGCAGGGCGTGAGGAGCAAGCTATGATGACTACGCTAGCAGGACTAGTTATTGTACTTACCTTAGTGATAAAAGAAATCAGTTCTTTATTTGACACAGTAAGAAGTTTATTTAGCTTATAGGAGAAATATATGGATGATGTCATAAGAATAGTGGGGATTGGATTAATCTCCTTAATATTGATTATTATCATAAAACAATACAGACCAGAATTTGCTCTTTATATCTCCTTAATAGCGGGTAGCATCATTTTATATTTTGTGTTAGACCAGATAACGAATATAATTAATCTATTAAAACAAATTGCCAATCAATCAGGGATAAATAGCGAATTTTTAGGAATTTTAATCAAAATGACAGGAATTGCATTTTTAGCAGAATTTGCCATTAGTATTTGTAAAGATGCAGGAGAAAGTGCTATAGCTAGTAAAGTAGAGTTAGGAAGTAAAGCAATTATTATTTCTATGTCTATACCAATTATTTATAATTTGTTAGAAGTGATTTTAAATATTTTACCAAGCTAAAAACGATAGGAGTATGCCAATGAAAAAAAATCTATATTTATTCCTTGTTACCATGATCCTTATTTTAATTCCTAAAATACATTATGCAGCCAGTGATACAGAAACTGCAAGTGAGGCAAGTAACGGAATAGACACACAAGCTATTTTAGAAGAACAAGAAACAAGTTTTGGTATAAGAGATTTTTTGCAAGAAGCAGAAAATTATGCCCCTGCGTTTATGAAAGAATTAAATCTTTCTCATCTATTTGATGAGGCTATAACAGGTAAGGTAGATAATAGCGGTATTTTAAAAAAGATATTAGGTTTGGTAGGTTCTCAAATAACCGATACCTTAAAAATACTAATCCATATTTTAGTTATTGTGTTAATACATAGTATCTTAAAATCTGTAACAGATAGTTTAGAAAATAGTAATGTTTCCAAAATTGTTTACTATGTGCAATACATATTAATTGTAACCATCATCATGGCAAATTTTTCAGATATTTTAACCAGTGTAAGTGAAACGATTCAAAATTTAATTGGATTTTCCGAGCTTTTACTGCCTCTTCTTGTTACCCTTATGACCTATACAGGAAGTATTACCACTACAGCAGTTATTGAGCCAATTTTATTATTTTTAATAGAATTAATAGCCAATTTAATTAAAAATCTTATTCTACCAGTTGTTTCCATTATAACAGTATTAATCATTGTTTCCAAAATAACAGATAAAGTATCCATTAATCAATTAGGCAATTTTATGAAATCCAGTATTGTGTGGGTTTTAGGAGTAATCTTAACGGTTTTTATTGGAGTCGTTTCCTTAGAAGGAAGTTTAACAGCCAGCATAGATGGGGTAACCGCTAAAACAGCAAAAGCAGCAGTAAGTAGTTTAATACCTGTTGTACGGAAAAATATTAGGAGATGGGGTAGACAGCATATTAGGCTGTGGGGTTATCTTAAAAAATGCGGTAGGTGTTGTAGGTGTAATCATTATTATAGGAATTTGTGTTATGCCAATTATAAAATTGGGAATTTTTAGTATCATGTATTCTCTAACAGCAAGTATTATAGAACCTCTAGCAGATTCCAAAATTGTAAAATTACTAGAAGAAATGGGTGGCATTTTTAAATTACTTTTTGCTATTCTTTGCTCTGTTTCTGTGTTATTAATCATAGGAATTACATTAGTTATTAAAATTTCAAATAGTGGGATGATGTATCGATGATAAGTTTTTTAAGTAATTGGATCGAACAAATAGCAATGGCTGTCATTATAGTTAGTATATTTGAATTAATTTTGCCAAATGGAAATCTAAAAAAATACATCAAAGTGGTATTAGGCATTTATGTGATATTTTGCCTAATTTCACCATTTGTCAATGGTTCGAATTTATATCATTTAGGGGATATCGATTTAGAACAATATGTAGAAAATGCATCCCAAAATGAAACTATTGTAAACCAAGAAAGCATGGATGCAAGACTACAAGAACTATATATCGAGCAACTAGAAAAAGATATTGAAAATAAAGTAGAAGAAAAAGGCTATACGCTATATCAATGTAATATTGATGCAGATTTAAACACGACAAGTGATAACCCTGGTATCCACAAAATAGATTTAACATTAACCAAAAAACAAACAGCAATAGTAGAGATAGAAAAAATTGAAATAGGGGCCAACACCACGAATGAAACAGCTAATACCACAGAAGAGGTAAACCAATTAAAAGAAGAATTAGCAAATGACTATGAAATCAATCAAGATTTCATTCAGATTAAAATAAAATAGAAAGGAGAAATAGATTCATAATGGGAAATTTTTTGAAAAAGATGACTTCCAATAATAAAGAAGAAACCAAAAGTAAAAAAAAGATGGAAAACTTGATTTTTCTTATCCTAATTTTAATCATTACTTTAATCATAATGAATGCAATTTGGAATGGAGATAAAAAAACAACAGAAAAAACAGAAGATACCAATACAACAGACAAAACTTTAGCTTATGAAGAAAATACGTCATCCAAAGATGAATTAGAACAAAGGCTGGAAAATATATTAAGTACCATAAAAAATGTAGGACAGGTAAAAGTACTAATCAATTATGCGGAAAGCAGCAGTACCGTTCCTCTTTATGATGAAACAACAACCACAAGTAGTACAGAAGAAGGAGATTCATCCGGGGGAACCAGAAATGTTACAGAAACAGAAGTACAAAAAGAAGTAATATTTTCTGAAAGTTCAGGAGAAAAAGAACCAGTAACCCAAAAAACAGTCATGCCAGTTATTCAAGGCGCTATCATAACAGCAGAAGGAGCAAGTGATGCAACAGTTAGAACCAATATCATCAATGCCGTTGGAGCAGTAACAGGACTAAGCATGGATAAAGTACAAGTATTTGAAATGGAAAGTTAAAAATAAAATTTTATACGAGAAAGGAAAGAAAGAATTATGAAAAATTTTAAAAAAGGCGAAGTTGCCATTTATGCCATTGCATTAATGCTAGTAGCTGCTGGCTATTTTAATTACTCTACTTTTGAACAAAAAACAGTAGAAACTTATGCAGAAGATGTTAGTCAAATCGACGAGCAATCTGCCAATGTAGGAGATGCAGTTTTAGTTAGTAATAACGAAGTAGAAAATACACAAAACGAAACGCAAACAGAAACGCAAAATATGGCAGTAGATACCAATACTGTGACCAATGATATAACAACAGATACCAATACAGTAACCAATGATATAACAACAGATAGCAATACTACAACAGATAATACAACAGTAGATACCAATGCCACAACCAATGATGTAACAGATTATTATGCAGGTTCCAAACTTGACCGAGATAAAATGTATGCAGAAATGATATCAAATTATGAAACGATCCTAAACAATACCAATGCATCAGAAGCACAAAAATCAATTGCAACCCAAGAAATTACCAAAATAAATAATACCAAAAATGCCATCATGATAGCTGAAAATTTAATTCTTACCAAAGGTTTTGAAAACTGTGTCATTTTCGTGAACGAAGAAAGTGTTAATATCGTAGTAAGTGTGGAGCGGAGGATTAACCACAGATGGTGTGGCAAAAATTCAAAATATAATAACAAGAGAATTAGGAACTGAAATAGAAAATATACATATTACAGAAAAATAAAGAGCCATAAAGGTGGTGTTTTTTACGATTGTTAAGCAAGAACCATTAGGAGTAAAGTCCTTCTGGCTCTTTTTTTGTGACTAATATTACAAAAATATTACAGAAAAATTAATTTTATATTACAAAAAGAATAAATTGTTGATTTCATAAAAAAAATGATGTAAAATGAAAAAAGATATGTAAATATTTTTATAAAAATAGAGGAGGAATTTACAATGGCAACAAATCCAATGCAAAGACAAGCAAGAAATTCGTTTTTATTAGGAATGGCAGTAACATTAATTATTGCGGGGATAATAGTAGCGTTACTATTTATGCAAATTAAAAATTTAAATGAAACTTTACAAACAGAAAGAGCTGGGTCAGTGTCTGTTTATGTTTTAAATAGAGATGTTACATCAGGGCAAGTACTAACAGAAGACATGTTTTCACTAGTAACTGTAAAATCAAGTGGTGTTCCAGTTGATGCAACAAGTGATATTACAGGCTTAATTAGTAGTTATTCTTTATGTGACAAATCTGGAAATAATATTTATACAGATACAGATGGTTCTTTATATATGCAAACAAATGATACCAGAACCACGGTTTATCGAGATGAAACAACAGGAAATTATTATACGCAAGCAACGAATGGAACCAGAACTTACATAGAAACCACACAAAAAGAATTAATTGCAAAAGTTGATATGAGAGCCAATACGGTAATTGCAAGTTCCTATATTGCAAGATCAGACGAACTAGATACAGATGACGTAAGACAACAAGAATACAATATGGTTGTATTACCAATTGACTTAATGACTGGTGAATATATTGATATCAGATTACAACTACCAGGAGGTCAAGACTTCATCGTAGTATCGAAAAAAATGGTTACCATACCACAAGTAAATGGTCAATACTTATCTGATACCATACAAGTAAAAATGGCAGAAGAAGAAATTCTTACCATGGCAAATGCAATAGTAGAAGCTTACAAAATAGATGGTGCTAAATTATATGCAACCAAATATACAGAAGCAGGTCTACAAGACGGAGCAACACCAACATATGTTGTAAACGAAGAAGTTGCTAATTTAATAGAAGCAGATCCAAACATTGTAAGTGAAGCAATGGCAGCATTAAGTGAAAGATATAATGCCAATAATGGACAACTAACCAATATTAGAAATCAATACATCAATAATGCCTTATCAACATATGGTGATGAAGAAGCATTACCAGATAAAGTAGAAGAAAGTACAACCTCAACACAAGAATCTAGACAAGAATACTTACAATCTTTAACAGCAACAGGAACAACAACAACCACAACTACAACGACAAACACAACGACAAACACAACAGGACAATAATAAATTTGGAAGGGATTTAATATGAAAAAAATAGGATTTATGGGAGCTTATGACAAATCAAATTTTATAATCTATACAGCCAAAATATTAGCCACATTGAATTATAAGGTTTTAGTAGTAGACACAACCAGTGTACAAAAAATGAAATATATCATACCTTCTATAAATCCTACCAAATCTTATATAACAGATTTTGAAAGTATAGATTTTGCAATTGGATTTGAAACATGGGAAGAAATAGAAAGATATTTAGGTATAAAATTCTACTCCAATGAAGAAGGAGAAATAACCCAAAGAGCAAAAGAAAAAAAAGATGGCAAAGTTTTATATGATTATGTTTTAATCGATATAGACGATTCTGAAAAAATAGAAAACTTTGGAATGGATTTAGCCTACAAAAACTATTTTGTAACTTCATTTGATATGTTTTCGTTAAAAAAAGGAATGAGTATATTCCGAAATTTAGCTGCACCGATGAATTTAACAAAAATACTATTTTCCTATGAAGCATCCAGAGAAGATGAAGAATATTTAAATTATGTTTCTTTAGAATACAGAATTAATTGGAATGATTATACCATTTATTTTCAAATACTAGGAGAAAACAACAAAGTATTTGAAGAAAATCAAAGGTTTGAAAAAATTAGATTTAGAAAACTAACAGCTAATTTTAAAGAATCACTTGCCTATGTGATACAAGACATTAGCAAAGATGAAAACATAGGAAAAATAAGAAAAGCAATGAAAGATTAGAGGAGGAGACATATGTCAATCGTGACATTTTGGAATGGTACAGATGAGCAAGTACGGTAACACATCTAGTGCTGTAGCATTAGCTACACAAATAGCCATAGAACACAATATCAAAGTATTACTCATATCCACATCTTTAAATGATAGTTTAATAAAAGACAGTTTCTGGCAAGAAAAAAAGAAAAATCCTTTAGTAGGGCTTTTTGGTGTTAGTAACAACAATATAGATAAAAATGGGGTAGAAGGACTAGATAGAGTCATTAGAAGTAACAAAATATCGCCGGAAATTATAACAGATTATACAAGAATTGTATTATCCAATCGATTAGAAATTCTACTTGGCATTGAAGGTACTAGAGAACAATTTAATATGATAAAAGAACGTTATCCACAAATCATTTCTTTAGCCAGTAAATATTATGATGTAGTAATAGTTGACTTAGACAGAAATGTGGGGGAACAAACAGAAATAGACATTTTAAAAAATTCAGATATTGTAGTTACCATGGTGTCACAAAGGGCAAACCAAATACAAAAGGTACAAAAAATCATAAAAGAAAGTGATATTTTACAAGAAGGAAATACCGTAATGGCCATAGGTCGCTATATGGAAGACACAAAATATAATGCCAAAAACATTACGAGAAACTTGTTAAAGAAAAGAGATATCATAAATGTAATTCCCTATAACAGTTTATTCTTTGAAGCTTCACAAGAAGGAATGGTTGTAGATTTATTTTTAAATTTAATGAGATACAAGGAAAAAAGTGGAGAATATAGTTTTATTGGAGAAATCAAAAGACTATATGACACCATAAAAGATAAATTAAGTTTACAACAATACAACATATAGACAATTTTTTCTTGAAAGAAAGGAGGAAGCTTATGTTGAAAAAATCAACATAAGTGGGAAAAAAGCAATGACAATATCCAATGTAATACTGATTGTATTAGTTCTTGGTGCAGCAGCATTATTAATCTATTTTCATATCAAATCACAAAAAAAAGCAGAAGTGGTAACCAAAATAGATGTTGATGACCAAACTTATACATTAGAAAAAATGATAGAATTTATTAAGAGAAGATTAGATGAAATTACAAAAATCAATTTATATGATATAGGTTTATCAGAAGAAGAATTAAAAAGAAGAAAAAATAAAAAATATGAATTAAAAAAGGCTTTAAAAGGATGTACCTATGGAGATGTAAATGATAAAAAATATGTAAAAGAATTAATCTTTGACTTATTATCCAAAGAATATGGTGTAACAGAAATGAATATTTCAAAAGCAATTCCTTTTGATGTACCTTCACTTTTGACAGCACAAGATAAATTTGACATATTAATTTACATTTACAAAAAAGAATTTGCTTATGAAGCATTAAGTGAATTAATTAGAAAATACAAATTAGATGAATTCAAATATATTCAAGGAGAAACCAAACCTTGTTATGTGATAACAGAAGATGAAATCAATGAAATCTTTGAAAAAGAAAATGTCACACTAGGATTTGCCGATAAACTAAATGTTGTAGTACAAAGAATTTACCAACAATACAAAGGATATTCTAGTATTGACGAAATTAGAGACATGAACATAGATGGTGTATCTGGAGGTGTATCTGGTCTTCCAGAAAGCTTTATGAGCCAGGTAGCACAAACAGACTCAGCAGACTATTTAGCACAAATAGAAGAACATAGAGTACAACGTGCCTGTGACAGTATTTGGATTATGTTTCATGGTAAATCTATTCGTTTAGCATTTTTATCATTTGGATCAGAGGCGGAATTAAAAAGAGTATGTCAAAACATATATAAATACAACAATCCAGGACAG
>CALXRJ010000108.1 GCA_944390615.1 uncultured Clostridia bacterium
AATAATCCAGGTGTTCTTGGCGTAGCTTCTGATTTAATAACTTATGATACCCAGTATCAGCAAATTATCTTAAACTTATTAGGAAGAACTGTTATTGTAGAAAACATGGAAACAGCAATCCAATTAGCCAAAGAAAATGGAAATACATTCCGCATTGTAACCTTAGAAGGTGATATCATCAGTACAACAGGTTCCATGGCAGGAGGTTCTGTAGCCAAAAAGACAGTAAAAATATTAGGAAGAGGCAAAGAAATCGAAGAATTAGCCAAACAAATTGAACAAATACAAAAAATGCAAGAAGAATTAAAACAAAAAAAAGAAGAAATGCTAACATCTTCTACTAAAATACTAGAAAAAGCAGAAAAATTAGAAAATTCTCTTCAAACCATTGAAATAAAATACAATGTAGAAGAACAAAAGTTAAATACCATACAAGAAAATATAGAAAAAATAGCCCAACGTTTAGAAAAAGCAAGGCAAGAAAAGAAAGAGTTAGAAGAACAGAAAAAAGAATGTTTATCTAAGATAGAAGAAAATAATTTAAAAAAAGAACAAATCGATAAGCAAAACAATAGTTTAAGAGAAAAAATAAATGAATTTTCCGATTTAAATAAAGATACCATAAAAAAAGTAGATGACTTAAATTTTGATATCACCAATTTAAAAATTTCTGTATCTTCTTTTACAGAAAGTGAAAGTTCTATTGAAGAAATGGAAGAAATGTTAAAAGCAGAAATAGAAAATCATAAAACAAGCATTGCAAATAAACAAAATCTAATAGAAAAAATGTCTTTAGAACAAAAAGAACTAGAAGAAAAAATACAAGATACAATAGCTCAAATAGAAGCTTTAAAGGAAAAAGTTGCCAGAAGTGGCGAAGATATCGAAAAAATGAAAGAACAGAGAAAAACAGCAAATGAAAAGCTATCCCAACGAGAAAAAGATGAAGTGGAAGAATTCAAAGTAATGGAAGATTTAAAAGGCCAAATCGTAAAATTAGATGTTAAAAAATCTAAACTAGAGGATGATTTAAATGAATTCATTACCTCTTTATGGAATGAATATGAACTTACACCTAATCATGCAGAAGGATATGAAAAACCAGCCAATGTGGCTATAACAACAAGAAGAGTAAATAACTTAAGACAAGATATCAAAGAACTCCGGCTCTGTCAATGTAGATGCCATAGAAGAATATAAAACACAAAAACAAAGATATGATTTTATGTGTGAACAACGCTTAGACTTAGAAACCACCATGGCAAAACTAAGAGATATGATAACAGAAATTACAAACAATATGAAAACAAGATTTAAAGAAAAAATGGAAATTATCAATCAAAATTTTGGACAAACCTTTCAAGAATTATTTGGCGGAGGAGAAGCTAGAATTATCCTAGAAGATGAAGGAAATATTCTGGATTGTGGCATTGAAATCCAAGTTCAACCACCAGGCAAAAAACTACAAAGTATGGGACTTTTATCAGGTGGCGAAAGAGCCTTTACTGCAATTGCACTTTTATTTGCTATATTAAAAATGAACCCAGCACCATTTTGCGTACTAGATGAAATAGAAGCAGCATTAGATGATATCAATGTCAATCGTTATGCAGAATTTTTAAAAAAATTTGCAGAAGGTACCCAATTTTTAGTCATTACCCATAGAAAAGGAACGATGGAAGTAGCTGATACAGTTTATGGAATAACCATGGAGGAAAAAGGAATTTCAAAGCTTCTTTCTATGAAATTAAATAAAAAATAGGTATAAATTTGGAAAAGATGGTAAAAATTTTAATAGATAATATTTTTTCGTTAAGCGAGGAGGAACTTATGGAAAAAGGTCAAATGAAAAATATTGTGGTATTAAAAAATTTACCATCTAATTTAATTGAAGAGGCACTTGTTATTGTTAAATCCAAAAAAAATGTAAAAACACTTGAATACATAGATAAAAAAGAAAATGGAAAAAAACAAGAAACTAGGGAAGACACCAAAGAGTATATTATTCGAGAAGCAGAAAGTGTCATTTCTAGTTATATCCATGCCATGGAAAAAAAGGATAAAAAGCAAGAAAATAGAACGATAAATAAAAAATATAAAATACTAAAAATTTATAGTATTGTGATCACCATTCTTATGGTAGGAAGTATTTTTTTATTTTAAGTGCCATACTGTTAACGATTCTTTTAAGAAATTGTTTCAATACAGGAGTATCTCCATAAAAAATGATAATAGAAATAACGAATATTTCTATTATCATTTTTTGATGAGAATACAACAAGTGGTGCTACTATTTTTACGAATTAACATAGACAAAAAAGTAATAAATGGCAGGGGTAAAACATATACATTAAATAGAAAAAACGAAGGAAGCGGTGAACAATATGGAAAAAACAATGTCTGTTGAAGAAAAAATAAGAAGAGCAGAAGAAATTTACCAGAGAAGAAATGGAAATACATATGTCTATCGATCCACACCACAAGAAAAAAAAGGCCCTAGCTTGATGCGTAGAATGGTAAAACAAATCATCTTATGTTTTATGATTTATGGCGTTTTTTATGTTGTTACCAATCGAGAATATTTTTTATCAACTGAATTTCAAACAAAAGTAGAAAATTTAGCAGCACAAAATGAAACCGTAAACAATGTCTATCAATCGATAAAAGGATATTTACAAAAATATTTTCCACTGCAAAATGAAGAGGAAACAGCTACACCGGAAGAAAATCAAGACGAAAATGCACCAGCTCAAACACAAACCAATGAAATAAGTAGCGAGGAAAACTTAAGTAACAATGACGAAAATATAGGTGGATCAACAGAAGAAATTCCAGAAGAAGAAAAAACACAAGAACAAAAAGATGTAGAAGACATCAAAAATATAACCAGTTTTATGATTCCAGTACAGGGAACCATCAGCTCAACCTTTGGCCTACGAAGCCCAACCACCAAAACAGTTCCCAAATATCATACAGGCCTAGATATAGCAGCAGAAACAGGAACCATTATAAAAGCAGCAACGGAGGGAACTGTTATTTTAGCTTCTTCTGAAGGAGACTATGGAAACCATTATAAAATACAAATAGAAGATATTGTAATCATTTATGCACATTGTAGCAAACTATACTTAAAAGAAGGAGACAACGTCTATCAAGGACAAGAAATCGCAGAGGTAGGTTCTACTGGAAACTCAACACGGTCCACATTTACATTTCGAAATAAGAAAAGGGGATCGATTAATAGATCCACAATTAATTTTAGATATTTAACATAGTAAAAAGCTTGTTTTTTACTAATTTAGGGAGATTATGATTTTTCGAATCGATTTAAAAATATTTGTCTTTCTGGTATTATTTTATTTTACAAGACAAATTCAAATTTATGCTATTATTATGATTTTTTGCATGGTTCATGAACTAAGTCATTTATTAGCAGGGATATTGTTAAAAATGAAAGTAAAAAGAGTTTCACTTTTACCAGTAGGACTTTCTATTGAATTTAGTTTAACCAAAAAAGATTATAATGAAAAAATTTTAAATGCAAATAAGTTAGAAATAAAAAAAATGATGATAGCAATAGCAGGGCCACTTTCCAATCTATTTATAATGCTTATGATTAGTTTCATGAAAATCAATACCAATTTAAGCACTACAATTTTGTATGCCAATTTTTTAATTGCTATATTTAATTTATTACCGATTTACCCTTTAGATGGAGGCAGAATTTTAAAATCCATCTTCAGTTTATTATGCAATAAAAAAACAGCAACCATTTATTGTAATCGAATTTCAAATATGAGTTTATTTTTACTTACTTTCCTATTTAGCCTATTAATTTATGATTTAAAAAATATAGGATTACTGATCATTATTGTGTATTTATGGTACCTAATTTTAAAAGAAAATAAGCTCTATAAAATGAAGCTGAGAGTATATGAAATGTTGAAATATTTATAAAAAATATGTACAATTTATGTGAATTGTGATATAATAGACATAGATGAGGAAACGGAGGGATGAAATATGTTAGAAACAAAATATAGTAAATTTTTAACCATATTATTAATTATAATCATAGTAGCAGTAATTGGATTATTAGGATATTTAGGATATAATTATTATAGAAATTATTCCATCAATAGTGATTCCGATCAATTTGTATCAACATTTGTGGAAGAAGTGCAAAACACAACAACTAATACAACTGGAGAGGTAGGTAGTATTTCAGACAACATCAATTCAGTAGCTGTTGGTTCAACAAACAATGGAACTACACAAACTTTTAGAGGATTTAATGTAATAGGAACAATCGAAATACCAAAAACAGGTATCAGTTATCCAATATTAGAAGCTCCACCAACTGTAAAAAAACTCGAAGTATCAGTAGCAGCCATTTATCCACAAAATGCTGTACTAAATACAGAAGGAAATGTCGTAATTGTGGGACATAATTATAGAAATGGAATGTTTTTCTCAGACAACAAAAAATTATCCAATGGAGATAAAATTTATATAACAGACTTAAATGGAAATCGTGTGACTTATAACATTTATAATGTATTCCAAACATCAGTAAATGATACATCTTTCTATAATCGAGATACAGATGGTGCTATGGAAGTTACTTTATCAACTTGTACAGATGCAAGTGATGATCAAAGAGTTATTGTTGAAGCAAGAGCAGAATAAAATATAAGACAAATCATATGGCAAAGAAGTTGATTTTTGCCATATGATTTTTTTTGTTACTATTCACGGCTGGAATAAGCCGCCTCCAACGGTTATTGTTATAAAATTTATTGCATTCCTCGGCTCCCGGCATACCTGAAGAGCATCTAAACTTAAATAAAACGAGCCTCTCGCTGCATCCTTCGCGCTTCCTCATTTCATTTAAGGTAAGATGCTCTATCAGGTATTCTGGTCACATTCGTCATTCCATAAATTTTATAACAATAACCGTTTGAGTCTTCTCTGCAATATGAATACACTGTAAATAGTAACAACTTTTTTATTAGGGGAAGAAAAAATTGAAAAAATCCCTTTCTTTTTTTTATAGAATCCTTTATAATAATTTGTGGAGGGAAGATTATGAATAAAACACAAGCTAAAAAAAGAATGGAAGAACTAATACAAAAAACTTCCTATTATGCACAAAAATACTACGACGAAGACAAACCAGAAATTAGTGACTTTGAATATGACATGTTAATGTTAGAACTAAGAAAATTAGAAAATCAATATCCAGAATTGATAAACAGCAAATCCTACACGCAACATGTAGGGGGAAATGTAAAATCTGGATTTAGCAAAGTAGAACATGAAGTTCCACTTTTAAGTATGCAAGATATCTTTAGCTTAGAAGAAATAGAGGAATATGTAAATAAAATAAAAAAACAAGCAGAAGAAAATCATATTAAAAATCAAAATTTTGTAGTAGAAACTAAAATAGATGGTTTAACAGCATCTTTAGAGTACAAAGATGGCATATTTGTTAGAGGTTCCACAAGAGGAAATGGATTAGTAGGAGAAGATGTAACAGAAAATCTAAAAACCATCAAAAATATACCACAAAAACTAACAGAAAAAGTAACCATAACAGTGCGTGGAGAAGTATTTATTAGTAACCAAGACTTTGCAAAAATGAACCAAGAAAGAGAAGAAAAGGGAGAAGAAATTTTTGCTAATGCTCGTAATGCAGCAGCAGGGTCTTTAAGACAGCTAGATAGTTCTATTACCAAAAAAAGACCATTAGATATTTATGTTTATAATATCCAAAAAATAGAAGGAAAAGAAATAACTTCTCACTATGAAGGTTTACAATATTTAGAAAAATTAGGTTTTCAAGTAAATCCTATCAAAATATTTTGTTCAACCGCAGAAGAAGTAAACAAAGCAATCAACCAAATAGGTAATGAAAGAGAAAAACTGACATTTGGCATAGATGGAGCAGTTGTAAAAGTAGATGACTTAAATTTTAGAGAAATATTAGGTGCAACAGCCAAAAATCCAAGATGGCAAATTGCTTATAAATATCCACCAGAACAAAAAGAGACCAAATTAATCGATATTGTATGTAATGTAGGAAGAACAGGTGTTATTACACCACTTGCTATTTTAGAGCCTGTGCAAGTTTCTGGTTCTACCATTTCTAAAACAACACTTCATAATGAAGATTTTATCAAAGAAAAAGAAATCAAAATAGGAGATACCGTAGTTATCCAAAAAGCAGGGGATGTCATACCAGAAATTGTTAAAGTAAACAAAGAAAAAAGAACAGGAGAAGAAAAAGAATTTAAAATGCCAGATACCTGCCCTGTATGTGGTGCTAAAACAGTAAGAGAAGAAGGAGAAGCGGCTGTTCGCTGTACAGGAATAGAATGTCCAGCTAAACTATATCGAAATTTAGTCCATTTCGTATCGCGAGAAGCTATGAATATAGATGGGTTAGGCGAAAATATTATCGACCAATTAATGGACAAAAAATTAATTCAAAATATTGCAGATATCTATCAATTAACTTTTGAAGATATTGCATCTTTAAAGAAAAATGGAACCAAATTTGCAACGAATTTAATTAATGCCATAGAAAACAGTAAACAAAACGATTTATATCGATTAATTACAGCCTTTGGTATTATGCACATTGGAACCAAAGCATCCAAAGTACTTGCCAAAAAATTTAAAAATCTAAACAATCTAGCCAATGCCAGTTTAGAAGAATTATCAGAAATAGAAGATATTGGACCAATTATGGCACAAAGCATTGTAGAATTTTTTGCCCAAGAACAAACCAAGGATTTAATAGAAAAATTAAAACAAGCAGGTGTCAATACAGAGGCAAAAGATACAGAAGAGGTAGAAGAAAGACTGGCAGGAAAAACTTTTGTATTAACAGGAAGTTTACAAAACTTTACACGTGAAGAAGCAGCAGATAAAATAGAAAAACTAGGAGGAAAAGTATCCAGTTCTGTTTCCAAAAAAACCTCTTATTTAGTAGCAGGAGAAGATGCTGGAAGTAAGCTTACCAAAGCACAAGAATTAGGGACAACCATTTTAACAGAAGCAGAATTTTTAGAGATGATAAAATAAATAGAAGGGAGAATAGTTTAAAAGAAATATTTTTTATAATTATGTGTACCTTTGAGCGAAGCGTGAAAGGAATGAAATTTTTTATGGAAGACTATACCTTTGAAATGATGTATGAAGATTTAAGAAACGGCTATCAAATTTATTATACTTATGTAAGAAACCGCTATTTATTGTTTCGAACCGCAAAAAATTGTTATACACAAAAACTACTTTCTGAAGATACAAAAAATCCACATCCGAAAACAACAATGCTTACCTTAAAGAGAGTCAAAGAGATGTTTCCCTACATGGAAGATATTGAGTATAAGGTAATAGATTGTTGAAAAACAAATGTAATGTGAATTTTGAGAGAAAATTATTGACTTAATTATAAACTAATGATATATTGGCTATAATAAAAAAGAGCAAGGAACAAGTCCTTACTCAAAAGTATCGTTTGTGGAGTTAGTGTTAGTGGCACTTGCTTCACTTTTTTTGTCTTCAATTGGAACAAATTTTTTTACAAAAACATAAAAATATTTTACGAAAATGAAAAAAAGATTTTTCATAAACAAAAAGACAACTTTTTATAAAAAAATTTAACCAACGCAAAAACATCGTGCTAAAATAAAACCAAGCTTAACAAAAGCGAGGTGAGAGAAGTGATAGATAAAATCTGTTTATTCTTAACCAACAAAATACGAAAAGAAATGCCTGATGTGGATGATGAAAGAGCTGAAATAATCGATTATGGATTACATCTTTTAATAGGAGAGTTACCGAAAACTTTTATCATTTTAGGAATTGCCTATTTACTTGGAATTTTCAAATTAACCTTATTAACATTTATTTTATTATTACCATACAGAGCCGTTTCCGGAGGATTTCATTTAAAAACACACATTGGATGTATAGTTGGAACAGCACTGATTTACTGTGGCGTGGCAAAAATATCATGTTATATCATTTTTTACAACCAAATTTTTAAAATTATAATCGCCTTATCAGTCTGGATTTTCGGAATGATAATGGTTCATTTGTACGCTCCAGCAGATACAGAAAATGTCCCTATACTTTCTAAAAAAGAGAGGAAACAGAAGAAAATACTATCTTACATATATTTAAGTGTTGGTATTTTGATGGCATGTATCATACCAAATAATGAAATCTCAAATATTTTGATTTTTGGGTACTTAATTCAAAGCATAACAATTACAAAATTTGCCTATAAATTAACGAAAAATAAATATGGATATGAAATCTACAACGAAAATTGTATTTCAAATACATAGAATAATAAATAGATATTAAGCCGGCCATATCTTTTATTATATATTTTAATTTTTTTATACATAAAGGGAGGAATTGATTATGTTAAAATTTTTAGCTAAGATTTCAGAAAAATATGCAAAATCTACAAATACAGCATGTAATATTGTTTGGCTTTTCCATCAACCAAAAATGCCAGCATCTTTAATAAAAAAAGATTAATTTTAGAAAATACCAAAAAAATACAGTAGTATTTTTTGTACTACTGTATTTTTAATAATAAATTTCTAATTGTTGAACAAAATATTTCTCATTTTTTGTTGTAAGTAATTTAATATTGTTATTCCTTTTAACAATTTGATTAATCTCCCATAAGCCCATACCCATATGATTTTCTTTTTCTGTAATTCCTTTTTCAAAGATTTGAGAAATATCGACATCTTTGTTTGAATAAGTATTTTCAATTTTAATAATTTGTGTTTTATGTTTAGAAGAATCTCTAAACATGATATTAACTTGTTTTTCCTCACATTCGGCAGCAGCTTCGATAGAGTTATAAAGTAATATGCCTAACATTCTAGTAAATTCATAAAATGGCATATGTAATCTCTCAAAATCAAAAAAGAATTCTAATGAAATTTTTACATTTTCTTGTTCTGCTTTATTATATTTGGCAACCAGTAAATTATAGATACCAGGATTATTAATAATTTTTGGATTTAGTATTTCAATGCTATTAACTCTTTCACAATCTTTTTCTAAATCTATGTAATATCTTTTTAGGCCATCCATGTCATTATTATTGATAAATCCGCCGATGATAAAAATCATATTGTTAAAATCATGTTTAAAAGATTTTACATTATCATAAAGATAAGAAAGCGTATTATTATAATTTTCAGCATTTTCTAATTCTTGTGTAGTAATTTGTAATTTCATTACTCTTGTTAAGCTATAAAAACTGATAAAGAAATATAAGAATAATGAGATAAAATTAAGCAAAGTAAAAATAAGTGAAAATGTATTTACATAATAAAATGTGATAACAAGTTGTATGGCAATTGTAAAGGCTCCAAAAAGCAAATTTATTAAGATAAGGTTTTTAGATTTTTTATCTAAATCACTTAAAATATTTAAAGATAATTTACGCTTTTGTAGGGCGAAAACAATGATATATGCAAATAAATACAAGACGAATAGGTAGATGGCTCTGTATAATATACTATTCATTAGATGAGTGGTAGTAATATTAAAAATTTTCAAAAGTGGGTTCAAAATTAAATTACCAATTAAAGCAAAAGTTACAGTAGGAATAATAATAGCTAATATTGTTTTGATAATATTGGTATGAAGCACAGATTTAATTACAATGAACATAGTAAAATAGTTAACAAATACATTATAAGGTGTAGGCATAAAAAATTCTGCTACTAGAGATATAATTGATAAAAGACCAATATAGGCAATTTTTTGTCTAAAGGTATAATTAATTTGTAATATGGATACAATTAGTAAAAAGGCTAACCAAGCTTCAATAATTACAGTAGGAGCTGTAACTATTTTAGTTAACATTTCATTATCTGTATTCAAAACAACCCAAATACTATTCAAAACATCCATAAGTATTCACACCCTTCATAAAATTATCTTTATATTTCGGACCAATATCACAAGTAGTGGTATCATCAAAATAGATTAAATTAGATGCTGCTTCCAGTTTTGTTATATTATTAACATTAGCAATAAAAGATTTATGGCATCTAACAAAATTATTTGGTAATTGATCTTGAAGTTTAGTAAAAGAACTATATACTTCATAATCTCTGGAATTTGTATGAAATATAACCTTCATTCCGTCACGTTTAATATATTGTATTTCATTTTCATCGATGATGGTATTTTTATTGTCAATTCTTATGTATTTTTTGTGAGATGTACTTTCTTGAATATCATCAAATAAACGTAAAACAGTCTCTTCTAATCGTTCTTTTGTGATTGGTTTGCAGAGATAATCAAAAGTTTTATATTTATAAGCCAGAAAAACGAATTCACTGTGAGCAGTTGTAAAGATAATGTAACAATCCTTATTCTTTTTTCTGACTTTGTCTGCAATCTCGAGACCATTTAACTTTGCATTCAAGTTGATATCTAAAATAAGTACATCAATAGGATTTTCTTTTAAGTAGGATAAGAGTTCTGTGTCGTTCGTAGTTTTAAAAGCGATTTTTGCTTCTAAGTCATGTTTCATAAAAACAGATTCAAACATATGTGATAATTTATTTAAAGTATTAAAATTATCATCACATAATACAAAGTTCAACATTTCATATTTCACCCCTTATTTTAAAATAAAAATGGAAAAATTATACATTTATTTGAAAAACCAAATTGGAAAAATGTAACAATTTTTCTATACAATACAAAATAATAAAACAAAAATTGAAAAATGTCAATACCTGTCGTAGAGCGAATTTGAGACGTGTACTAAAAATGGTTCACTCATATTAATTCACTATGTTAAAATGAAATTTTTAAGTAAAAAAATGTAAAAAAATGGATAAAAAGATAATGAAAATTATTTTAGAAAAAATCAAACAGAATTTTATTGACAACTTACAAAAAATCATATTATAATAGCAAAAAATAAGATAGTGTAAAGTAATCTATGAAAAAATAGAAT
>CALXRJ010000109.1 GCA_944390615.1 uncultured Clostridia bacterium
ACTTACAATTATTATGTCATTATTTTCTACAACATCATCACAATATTTTTTAAAATTTTGTCTTGCTTCACTAACACTTATAGCTTGCATAACATTCAACTCCTTTCTTTTTTGCAAAATATTATACACTATCTTGTACTTAATATTGTACTATATATTATATGCAAGTCAAGTGCTTTTATTCACTTTTTTATATTTTGTATCAAATCCATGAGCAAAGAAAAAGTAGTTTGTTTTTGTTAAGTTTTGCTTCACCATAATAAAACCGCTATATTAAGTATAGCGGTTTTTACTTTTTACTTTTATCGATACTACCGGAATTAATACAATAATGTAGGGAATGATATATCGTGACTTTGCTTCCCAAAATACATGGAATAAAAATCCACCTACAAACACCGTAATTAAAAGTAATAATTCTAAAGAAATATTTTTTCTATTTTGTAGCAAAACAATTAGACTGCATAAACTGATTAGTATTAGCAATACTTTTTGATAGAAGGTTAACGGTTTTATAAACCATTCTAAATTATAATAATCGACCGTGTTATTTCTTACGGCAGAATACGTATTTTCTGTCCACATAGAGGCGATTTTCTTTAGATAAAATTGAAATGTTTCCTCTAGATTTTGGGAAAAATACAACAATCTTGTTTTTATCTTTTCTAAATATTCTGTTTTGCTGCTTTCTGGATTTTTTAGTGCTGGTATTGCTATTTCCTCATTATACCAACCATTTCCCCTTGGTGACTCTTCCATTCCCATAAGTATAAAACTTACACTCGGGTAAATTTTATTTTTGTCTAGCGCATATTTTTGAAAATAGTAATTTTTTAGTAATGACGTTGGAAAAATTGCTATAGCTATATATAGAACAATGATAAATAAATGTCCTATGTTTTTTTTCCATAATTTTGGCGTAATATCTTTGCCTAAACTTAATAATAAATAAATTACCGTTGCAATGATAAAAATTAAGCTATTCATTCTTACCATATAAGCAACCATAGCAAAGATGGATGAAAAAATAAAATATCTATTTTTTTTGGTTTCTGTATAGCGCATAATAAAATAAATCGAATACAAACATAGTGCTAAACTTGGTATATCTCCATAAATGAAAGTTGAAAGCATTGGTAATGATAAAAAGGTTAGAATTAGTAATAGTGGTAATACTTTGTTTGTTTCATATTTTTTGGATAATTGTTGACTAATTTTATAAATGGCTATCACAATTCCTACATTGGCAATTATATTGATTATTCTTAATATTTCCATTATATCAAAACGTATGATATAAAAAAATAAATGATACACAAAAGCTAAGGAAATTTGTTGTGGATAGGCTTGCATATATTCGATTAGAGGAATGCCTATATAGGTCATATTGGGTAAGAATTCTTCGGTATTTCCTCGATAAAAAGTTTGTGCCAAATTACAAACATGTACAGAATCTCCTACCACTCTAGGATTTATCATAATAATCCATAAAATACTAACTACAGCATAGATTGCTAATGCATTCATAAACAAGAGATTTCTTGTTTCTTGTTTGGATTTTTCTTTTGCGCCTTGATATAGAAATTTATCGATTATTTTGGTAATAGCATAAATAAGACTGCCTATTAATATAAGCCCTATAACATACGAGATAGAATTAAACTGAATAGTAATGTGTTCCGAAGCATCTAAATCTGCTGTAAATATGATGTTTAATAGGATAATGATTGCTAAAAATAGTATTCCAAATCCATATATTATTTTTTTTAACATTTTTTTCTCCCTTTTATTTCATAAACTTTAATTTAGGCTATTTTTGATTTCTTCAAAAATAAAATTTTCTATTTTTTGTTTGTTTTGTTCTAAATTTTCTCGAATATGGGTTGCTCGAATAGGTAGTTTTTCTCTTTTTGGGTCTACTCTTCTATCTATTATATTGAGATACTTAGCTACTTTTTCTCCATATGGTTCACTACTGTAAAAATGGGTACAGTGTAAATTTTTAATAATGGGTATTAAATAATCCATCTGAATTTTAACACTTTTTTGGTCTAATCCATATTGTTTTGGTGGATGGTAAGCATATAGCACCTCCACTTGCGGATATAGTCTTTTAATCCAGTTGGCTCTTGTTTCTATGGGTGTTGGGATAACATCTGTTTCATAAATGACTACATAAAATTTGTCCATTTCTTGTAAGGCTGTTTCAATTAAATATTGGTGTCCTTTATGTAAAGGGGCAAATTTGCCTATGGTAAATCCAATTTTTTGAGGTTTTGGTAGGTTTTTGGCTCTTGTAATCGATTGGTAACCATATTTTTCTTTTAATTGGTCCATAACTTGGTCTAATTTTTCTTGTTTTTTGCTACTTTCATTTTGAAATAAAGATAGTTGTCTTTCTTCTTTTTCAACTAGATTGTCTATTCTTACTCCTAATAATCGAATCGGTCTTGGTATTTGATACATCTGGTGTAATAGCTCTTTTGCTTTTTGGTAGATGTCTTTTGTGTTAGCTGTTGGCTCTAACAATTTTCCTTGATGGGTCTTGTCTTCAAACTCTTTTGTTCTTAGCTGAACACTTACGGTTTTTTTTTTTAGCTCGTATTTTCTTAGTCGGTAAGTTGTTTGTTCTACTAATTTTAATAAGATTTTTTCTAGTTCTTCGATTTGCGTAATGTCTTTGGGAAATGTAACAGAATGCCCTATTCCTTTTGGTTTTTCTGGCTTGTCTTTTACTTCTGATTTGTCTATGCCATTGGCATATTCCCACATTTGGATACCATGTTTTCCGAACTTTTTTTGCAAAATTTTGGGGTCAGTTTGTGCTAGGTCTTTGATGGTTTTGATACTCATATCATGTAATTTGGGAACTGTTTTTTTGCCTAACATAAATAATTCGGATACTGGCAAAGTCCACATTTTAGTCGGGATTTCTTCTTCAAATAGGGTATGGACCTTATCTGGTTTGGTAAAGTCTGATGCCATTTTGGCCAACAATTTGTTATGGGCTACTCCTACATTTACGGTAAATCCTAGCTCTTGTTTTACTTTTTGGTTGATTTCTTTTGCTTTGTTTAATAAGGTTTCCTCTCTTAAATATTCTGTCATATCTAAAAAACATTCGTCTATACTGAATCGTTCGATTTTGTCAGTATATTGCTGTAATAGTTGGTAAAGTTTGTCTGAATATTTTTTATAAATCCCATGATTAGATGGAAAAATTTGCACACTGGGACATTTTAGCTTTGCTTGGTATATTGTTTCTGCTGTTTTGATGCCATATTCTTTGGCTTTTGTACTTTTGGCAAGTACAATGCCTGATCTTTTACTTTCATCGCCTCCAATGATGGCAGGGATGTTTCTAATGTCTATTTTGCTTCCGTTTTTTAACATTTCAATTGCGGTCCAACTTAAAAAAGCATTATTTACGTCTACGTGTAAAATTTGTCTTTGCATTTTTACCATCTCCGCTTATATTATAGAATGTTTGTTTGTTTTTGTCAACTAAAAAATGAGACAAAGTTTATTAACTAAAAAAATTAACAGCAAAAAAGAGCAAAATTTTGCTCTTTTCTTTTATTTTTCCATGGCCTGCTCTGCATATTGGTTATTTACAATTTTATCATATGGTGCATTTTCTTCTAATTCGCCTGCCATTGTCATAACTTCTTGCAAACGATTAAAATCTTCTTCTTTTAAGATTGGGTCTTCTTTCCATGCATCAATATCTTTATAACTTTGAATGGCTGTAGAAAGTAATTCTAAATCTGTATCTGGGAAAAATTCTTGTACCGCTTCTGCTATTTCTTGTGAAGAATGTTCTGTTACCCATTGCTGACCTTTGTAAATAGCATCTGTAAATTTTCGAATGATATCTTCATTATTTTCCATATAACTTTTTTTAGCAAAATAAGCTGTATAAGGAATTTCTCCTGCTTCTTCTCCAACAGATGCTACAATATAGCCTTTTCCTTCTTGCTCTGTTAAAGATGCGGTTGGTTCGAATAAAGTTACATATTCGGCATCACCACTGGCAAATGCTCCTGCCATTAAATCAAATTTGATACTATCATCTAATGTAGTATCCTTTTGTGGGTCTATGCCATTTTTCTTAAGTACATATTCTAAAGTCATGTATGGCACACCACCTTTTCTTCCTGGAATGACAGTTTTTCCGATTACATCTTGCCAACTAAAATTGTCTGTTTGGGTTTTAGCAACTAAAAAAGATCCATCTTTTTTGGTCATTTGAGCAAATACTTGGGTATAGTCTTCTTTTCCTTCATTATAAACATAGATGGAAGCCTCTGGACCTGCAAAACCTATGTCACATTGGTCGGCTAGTACTGCTGTCATAACGGCATCTGCACCTTGGCCAGTTGTTAGCTCAATTTCCATTCCATTTTCTTCAAAATACCCATTATGGATAGCTACATATTGTGGTGCATAGAAAACAGAACGAGTTACTTCATTAACTTGGATTGTTTGTAATTTGGCGTCTTCTGTGTTTGTTTTTCTAGTTAGTATCACAATTCCTATGGCTAATAGAACAAACAAAATCATTACCATGATGTATAATTTTCTTTTTTTATGCATTTCACACCTCCTAAATTTTTTTTCTTTTATATTTTATGTTTGTCGTTTTTATGTGTGAAATGGTTGAATTTGTTTTTTCGTTTTATTTAAATTTCTTAGAATATAAAATAAATTTTTCTAATAGTAATACAGCTGCATACATAATTCCTGCCACTACCCCTAATATAATAACACTTGTCATAACTAAGTCTAGTTTAAATACTTGCCCTCCATATACAATTAAATAACCAAGCCCTGCTTTGGATACTAAAAATTCTCCTGATATAACACCAACTAGGGAAAGTCCAATATTGACTTTTAAAGAGTTGATAAATGTGGATAGATTAGCAGGTATCACAATTTTAGTAAGAATTTGAAATTTATTTGCTTGAAAGGTTTTTGCCATTTTGATAACTTCTTTATCTGTTTTTAAAAATCCATTTAAATTTTCTAAAATGGTTACAACAAGCGAAATTGCAACTGCCATTACAATAATAGCTGGCGTTCCAGCCCCTACCCATATGATAATAACAGGTCCTAGTGCAACTTTTGGCAAACTGTTTAAGATAACTAAATAGGGTTCAAACACTTTTGCCAAAAAATCTGACCACCATAAAATAATGGCTATTATAATACCTAATACCGTTCCTATTAAAAAACCAACTACTGTTTCATATACCGTAACTCCTATGTGTTTTAGTAAATCATTTGACCCTAAATTTAGAAATGTATCTAATATTCTACTTGGCTGACTCATAATAAAGCTGTCTATTATTTTTTTGTCTGCCAAAATTTCCCATATGGCAATAAAAGCTACTAATATCATAATTTGCGTTATCAGTACCAAGTATTTTTTACATTTTTTTGTTTTTAAATATTGTTTTCTTTCTTTTGAAATTATTTGCTTATTCATCTACTCCAAGCTCCTTCCATAAAGTATTAAAGTATTTGCTAAATTTAGGGCTTTCTCTACAATTAATTGGATTTCGATCTTCCATTTCAAAATCAATTTTATGAATGGCTTTTACCGTTCCTGGTCTTTTACTTAGTACTGCTATTCTATCTGACATACTAATTGCTTCTGAAATATCATGTGTTACAATTAAGGCTGTAATTCCTTCTTTTCGTAAAATATGATAGATGTCGTTTGTTACCATAATTCTGGTTTGATAGTCTAATGCGGAAAATGCTTCATCTAATAATAAAATTTTAGGATTTACGGCTAGTGTTCGAATTAGGGCTACTCTTTGCCTCATTCCCCCTGATAATTCAGAGGGGTATTTGTCTTTAAAGTCATATAAATCATATTTTTTTAATAGTTTTTCTACATAGCTTATCGATGCTTCATCTTTTTTTCCTTTAATTTCTAAGCCAAACATGACATTACTAAGTATGGTTCTCCATTCTAGCAAACAGTCTCTTTGTAACATATAGCCTATTTTAGGTGATATTCCTGTTATTTTTTCTCCTTCTATGTAGATTTCTCCTGTTGTTTTTTCTTCTAATCCTGCTATAATGGAAAGAAGCGTAGATTTTCCACAGCCACTTGGACCAATAATACTTACAAATTCGCCTTGCTTTATTGTTAGGTTTACATTTTGAATGGCTAGTACTTCCCCTTCTTTGTTTTGGTACTTTTTACTTATATTTTTAATTGATAATATTTCCTTTTCATTTCGACAATTTTCACTTATATTTTGGTTGTTATCTGTTTTTTCCATTCTTTTTTCCTCCTTAGGTCTTAAATTCAGTTTGTAATAGATTTGTTGTTTATCTATTTTATAGTATGAAATTTGTCGAAATTTGTGCGAATTTAAGCAGTTAATCCTATAAAAAAGACCTGTTTCCTTTTGGTATATCAAATATATACCAAAAAGAAACAAGTCTTTTTTGTCATTTATAGCCTATGCTAAATGGATTTACATCTACTTTTTATAGTTTTTCTCTATTTATTATATGGTTAATCTTTTACCCAAAAAGCTTTATAAGCTCTATATGCTTCATAAATATCAAATTTACTGGTTACTTCATATGGGGCATGCATAGAAAGTACCGGAACGCCACAATCGATTACATCTACACCTTTGTTGGCTAAAATGTAAGCAATGGTTCCTCCTCCTCCTACATCTACTTTTCCAAGTTCTGACACTTGGTATTTAATTTGGTTTGTTTCTAAAAGGTTTCTTACCCATGCTACAAATTCTGCATTAGCATCTGATGCACCTGATTTTCCTCTTGCTCCTGTATATTTATTTAGGGTAATACCTTTTGATAAATAGCCACTATTTTGTCTATCAGAAACACTACTATATAGTGGGTCAAAACCTGCATCTACATCAGAAGATAACATTTTGGAATAGCAAAATACCTTTTCTAAAAGATTTGGTCTATTTTCTCCTGTTTTGTTTAATAGTTCTGATATGAAATAATCAAATACATGAGATTCCATTCCTGTATTTCCCATACTTCCTATTTCTTCTTTGTCAGAAAGAATGCATATGGCTGTTTTTTGTGGTTTTTCAATTTCCATTAGTGCTTTTAAAGCAGTATAACTACATACTTTATCATCTTGCCCATAAGCTGCTACCATGCCATAGTCAAATCCTAGGGAACGTGCTTTAAAGGCAGGTACTAGTTCTAATTCTGAGCTGACAAAATCCTCTTCTGTAATTCCATATTTTTCGTTTAAAATTTTTAATATATTTAATTTTACTTTATTTTTTTCTTTTTCATCTATGATTGGGATACTGCCTACTAATAAATCTAAATTTTCTCCTTCAATGGCATCTCTTAATTTTTTAGCTTCTTGTTCTTTGGCTAAATGTGGTAGTAAATCGGTAATGGTAAAAATTGGGTCTTGTTCATCTTCTCCAATATTGACTGTAATTTTTTCGCCATTTGCCTTTATAATCACACCATGAATGCTTAGTGGTATCGTAGTCCATTGATATTTTTTGATTCCTCCATAGTAATGGGTATTAAAATAAGCAAGTTCTCCCTCTTCATATAGTGGGTTTGGTTTTAAGTCTAATCTTGGTGAATCAATATGGGCTCCTACGATATGTAATCCATTTTCTAGTTTTTGTTCTCCTATGACTGCTAAATAGATACTTTTTTCTCGATTGACAAAATATACTTTATCTCCTGGTTTTAAATTTTGCATTTGGTTAACATCTTGAAATCCATTTTTTTCAGCCAAATTTCTGGCATTTGCTGCAAATTCTCTTTCTGTTTTGGAATGATTTAAAAATTCCATGTATCCATCACAAAAATGAAATATTTGGTTGAATTTTTCTTCATTTATTTCTAGCCATCCTGATTTTTTTTCATTTATTAATTTCTTTTTTAAATTTTCGTCCAAAGTAATTCCTCCTATCCATATTTTTTCTCATTATATCACTTTCTTTTTTATTTTACCATATTTTTGTTAAATTAT
>CALXRJ010000110.1 GCA_944390615.1 uncultured Clostridia bacterium
GAGATGGGGAGATTTAAAAATGGCAGCAGCAACTTCGAAGTTAGGACTTGAATTAAATTCCGTAACTCCCTCACTTAGAAGCGCAACACCAGGGAATATGACAACCGTTTTTCCGGAAAAAGCGTTAACTGCGATTAAGCAGTATATGAACGATTTAGGAAAAGTGATTCAAGGCATTGACAATGATGACACTCTTGCCTATGGACTTGAAGCCAAATTCTGCCATAGCGGACTGGCTTTAAATAATGTGCTAGAATGCAGCATAGGTGCTTATGTTATCGGAGATGCAGGACCAACGCATGGTTTGGCGTCAGCAGCAGCATCTGGAATCCATGTTGCACATTGCATAAAGTTATAGCTACAAGCAACAAAGAAGAGGTAAATCACGTATGTGATATAACCTCTTTTTTGTTCATAAAAATTTATCGAAAAAATAAAAAAATCTCAAATAAATGTTTACAAAACCCCAAAAAATGTAGTATAATAAATGATAACTTAAAAAAACGGAGCAAAAAACAGAAAAAAAAGGAGGAGTAAAAATGGCAACTTATTTAACAGAGCCATCAAGAACATTTAACGAATATTTATTAATTCCAAGATTAACCACAAGAGAATGCACACCAGACAAAATCTCACTAAGAACACCACTAGTAAAGCACAAAGTAGGAGAAGAAGCATCTATGTACTTAAATGTACCATTCACATCAGCAATCATGCAAGCAGTTTCAGGAGTCAATATGGGAATTGCTCTTGCAAGAGAAGGTGGAATTGCATTTATCTACATGTCACAATCTATAGAAGACCAAGCCAAAATGGTTAGAGATGTAAAAGAATCAAAATCAGGATTTGTAAAAAGCAAATGGAATTTAAAACCAACTGATACTTTAAGAGATATTTTAAAAATTAAAGAAGAAAGTGACCATACAACAATTCCAGTAACAGATGATGGAACAGAGGCAGGAAAATTACTAGGAATTATAACCAGCAAAGATTATCGATTAACAAGAGATGCACTAGACAAAAAAGTAGAAGATATCATGACACCAATTGAAAAATTAGTTTATGCAAAAGTAGGATTAACATTATCAGAAGCAAATGACATGATATGGGATTATAAAGTAAATTGCTTACCAATTGTAGAAGAAAATGGTCATTTAAATTCTTTAGTATTCAGAAAAGACTATGAGCAACACAAAGAAAATCCATTATCTCTGCTAGACGAAAACCACAGTTATATGGTAGGAGCAGGTGTTAACACAAGAGATTATGAGCAAAGGATTCCAGCTTTAGTAGAAGCAGGAGTAGATATTTTATGTTTAGATTCTTCAGATGGCTATTCCATTTGGCAAAAAGAAGTAATTGAATGGGTACATAATAAATATAATGGAAAAGTAAAAATCGGAGCAGGAAATGTTGTAAGCCAAGAAGCATTCTATTATTTAGCAGATGCAGGAGCAGACTTTATCAAAATCGGAATTGGTGGAGGCTCAATCTGTATTACGCGTGAAACAAAAGGAATTGGAAGAGGACAAGCGTCCGCTATTATCGATGTAGCAGCAGCTCGTGATGAATATGCCAAAAGAACAGGCATCTATATTCCAATTTGCTCAGATGGAGGAATTGTACATGACCATCATATAACACTTGCTTTAGCTATGGGATGCGATTTTGTCATGATGGGAAGATATTTTGCAAGATTTGACGAAAGCCCAACAACCAAAATAAGATTAAATGGTGAGTTTGTAAAAGAATATTGGGGAGAAGGATCCAAAAGAGCAAGAAGCTGGCAAAGATATGACTTAGGCGGAAAAAATGAAAAGATGTCATTTGTTGAAGGAGTAGATTCTTATATCCCATATGCTGGACCATTAAAAGACAACTTAGATATGACCATTAAAAAAATCAAATCAACTATGTCAAATTGTGGTTCCAGAAATTTAGAAGAATTTCATGAGAAAGCTATTTTAACACCAGTATCGAATTTAAGTATCCAAGAAGGCTCTGCTCATGATTTAACCGTAAGAGAAGTATAAAGGATAGTGAAAGATATGAATGAATTTAGAAAAAGGCAGCAAGTTTCAAAGAGTGAATTAAATAGAAGCAAAGAAGTTATTCGAAAATTAGATGAATTAGAAAAAATCTATAATCCTGAAAGACAAGATCTAGATAGAAGAACCAATCTATTAAGATCTGGTGATAATATTTATTTAAATGTGATGTTAATAACAGGTTTGCTATTTTCTCTTAATGATAGCTCGAAAGGAACGGTAGCCTCAACAATTACAGGTAGAATTAAATCAATAGAAAGTACAAGAAGAAAAGCAAATAGAGTGGGAAGAGAAAACAAAAAAAATAGAGATATTGTAGCTTGTTGTATAAGTACCGATCGAGTTCATAATTCTAAAAACTTTTTTAATATATTCCGTTCCGATAAAATACAAGGATTATATAATGAAAGAAAATCTAATTTGGTTCTTATGAAAAGTGCAATCGATTTTCTAAGAGAATTTGATATGTATGGAATTTCATCAGAATTAGATGATAAATTGTCTCCTGAAGAATCAAGACGTAGATTACAGCAAATGAAAAGCGATTGTCAAATTATATTAGATAATATTGAAATTTATTATAAAGAAGAAGGAACCAATTTATCAGAAGAAGAATTTCCAATTAGAGATTGGTTGCAAGTAATGTGTGAAGATTTAATGCAACAAGAAGTAGAACGAGCCATAAAAACCTTGGACAAAGAAATACAAAGATTGGAAAAAGAACAAGGAGATGCAGAAAGTACATTTGAAGCAAACTTAAATAAAGTTAATTTAACCAATTTAAGAATGAGAAAAAATATGCTTAATGCAAAAACGAACCATACCCAAAAAGAACTAATTACCATATTAAATGGTGTAATTGATGAAGAAAGGATGGAACTATATAAATCTGTTTTACAATATTTAAAAGAACGAGAAATTGAAGAAAGCTATGATGACAAAACCAATAAAGTATCAAGTAGCAAAGAAAAAACTTATTGTGAAATTTTAATGTTAATATTATACCAATTAACAAAATTAGAATTTGTAAAGGAAAATCAATATGAAGGTATAACGTATCACGGCATTTGGACTAACTTACAAAATCAAATACAATTATATAAACATTGCGAGGTAGATCACGGAACTTATGGTAATATCACCTTTGAAAATTTACAAAAATTATTAACCAATTTAACAAGACTAAATG
>CALXRJ010000111.1 GCA_944390615.1 uncultured Clostridia bacterium
TGCTTATAATATTGGGAAAATCGAATTAGAAAATGCAGTTAACCAGAATATAGGAAGTATTTCAGGGAATTCAAAATTAGCAACCCTAAAAAATTGTTATTATTTGACAGGAAGCTATGAAGTAGCTATTGGAAATGGAGATTTGGTTGAAGGCGTTCAAGAACTCGAAAGTATAGAAAAATTTCCGACAGTGCTAAATGTAGTAAACGGAGAAGGGGAGTTTAAGGCGGATACGAATAATATAAATAATGGATATCCAATGTTAAGCTGGCAATAGGAAGTTACAAGAATTTTGGAGAAATTTTATATATATTATGTTACCTATAAGTTATTTTGCCAGAAAGATTAAAATACAAACAAATAGGAGAAGGAAATGAAGAAAGATAAGGTTGAAATTTTCGATATAGTAAATTAAAAAAGATGAGATTATAGGAAAAATAAAAGAGGAACAACAAATTACTGTAAAATCATCACAGTTTGTAACATTCGTCTTAAAAATGTATAAATTTCAATTCACTTTTTATTTTTTTTAAATCACTAAAAATGTGAAAAAAACACATTGAAAACTTTCAAAAAATATAACCTTAAAAATGCCAGAGCTTGAACTCGAAGAATCTACTACATTAATCTTTTTTGATGAAATGCAAGATTGTATAAGCACAGCAACAGCCCTAAAAGCATTTAGAGAAGATGGTAGATATGATGTTATTTGTTCTGGTTCTTTAATGGGAATTAACTATAAAGAAATTGAATCCAATAGTGTCGGAAATAAAGAAGATTATATCATGAGTTCATTGGATTTTGAAGAATTCTTATGGGCGAAAGGATATAGTAATGAACAAATAGAGGATTTATATAAACATATGAGAGAACTAAAACCACTAAGCAATATGCAGTATGACGTTATGATGTCTAATTTTAAAGAATACATGATAGTCGGAGGGATGCCTGCTATAGTAAGTAGGTTTGTTGAAAATAAGAATTTTAGTGGCATTTTAAAAATGCAACAGCAAATTTTATTAGATTACGAAGAAGATATAACAAAATATGCAGGAGGATTAGATAAAACAAAAATATTGAATTGTTATAGAAAAATACCAGTATTTTTAGGAAATGAGAACAAAAAATTTCAAATATCAAAAATCGCGGAAGGGGCAAGAAATAGAGAATATGTAGGAGTTGTCGAATGGCTTGCCAATGCTGGAATTGTAAATATTTCTTATGCCATGGAGCAGGCGTGCCTTCCACTGAAAGGAAACTATAATCCTGATAATTATAGATTATATTTTGCAGATACGGGATTATTAATTGGCTCTCTGGATGAAGAAATTCAAGATGATTTAAGAAATAATGAAAATATGAATACTTATAAGGGTGCCTTGTATGAAAATATTGTGAGTGATATGCTAGTAAAGGAGGGATATGATTTATATTTTTATAAAGATGATAGTAAAAAAATTGAAATGGATTTTATGGTGAGAGATAAAAACTCTTTAATTCCTATTGAAGTAAAGGCAAATGATAATGCAACTATTTCGCTTAATAATCTAATAAATAGTAATTTATATAAAGATATTAAGTATGGCATAAAATTATGTAATAAAAATATAGGATTTAATGGAAATTTCTATACTTTTCCTTATTTCTTAGCGTTTTTATTAAAAAGGTATTTAAAGGAAAAATAAATACAAGAGAATAGAAAAAAGTACTAATAAAATTATAACAAAAAGGTTATGCCTTTGGTGCATAACCTTTTTATCATAATTCAATTAATCTCATTTTACTATATTGCAAAATAAAAAACAATGCAAAACAAAATTTAAGTTTCAGTTTTTTAACCGAAATTTAAAAAATTTGCCAATTAATTTATCCCTAAAATTTTTTTAGCACGTTTCACATCATCTGCTGTCGCCTCACGAACGCCATCTAATTCATATTTCAATCCTAAATCATCCCATTTATATTTTCCCATCGTATGATAAGGCAAAAACTCAACTTTTTCAACTGTTTTTAAAGAAGCAACAAAATTTTTCAATTCCAACAAATCTTTTTCATCATCTGTATACCCAGGAATCAAAACCTGCCTAATCCACATAGCTTTTCCATGGTCACTTAGATACCTTGCAAAAGCCAGCTCTTTTTCATTAGAAAACCCAACTAAATCTTTACATTTTTCCGGATTAATATGTTTAATATCCAACAAAAATAAATCAGTCAAATCAATTAATTCTTTTATTTTATCGGTTAAGCCAACCATGCCAGAGGTATCAATACAAGTATGAATTCCGTTGTCTTTTAATTTCTTAAAAAGTTCAATTAAAAATTCATATTGCAAAAGAGGCTCTCCACCCGTACAGGTTACGCCACCACTTTTAATATAATTTTGATAACGTAAAATTTTTTCAAAAATATCATCTAAAGATTTATATTCGCCTCCATTCATATCCCAGGTATCGCGATTATGACAATATTTGCATCTTAAATGACAACCTTGCATAAAAATTACAAATCTTATCCCAGGACCATCTAAGGTTCCGAATGATTCTATAGAGTGAAGTTTGGCATAATATTTCAAGTCTAAATTTTCCATAGGTAAAATCCTTTCTAACAAGGCGAATTGGTGGCATTTTCTTTAGAAAATCGCGCAAAATTTTCGCCACTATGATTTAAAATAAGTTCCTTTTTTACTTTATTTGACTCTTTCTAAAAGGACCGTATCATGAACAAAAGAAACGGTCCTTTTAAAAATTTATATTCTTTCGTGAATAGTTCTATTAATAACATCTAATTGTTGTTCTCTTGTTAAAGAAGTAAATTTAACAGCATAGCCAGAAACACGAATTGTAAGTTGAGGATATTTTTCTGGGTGCTCCATAGCATCTTCTAATAAGCTTCTATCAAATACATTGACATTAATATGATGTCCGGTTTGAGCAAAATAGCCATCTAGCATATTTACTAGGTTTGTCACTTTTTCTTCGTCTGTTTTTCCAAGTGTTCCAGGTGTGATGGAGAAGGTATAAGAAATACCATCTTCTGCAAAATCAAATGGAAGTTTTGCAATGGAGTTCATAACAGCTAATGCACCATTGGTATCACGTCCGTGAAGTGGGTTAGCTCCTGGTCCGAATGGAGCTCCTGCTTTACGTCCATCTGGCGTATTTCCAG
>CALXRJ010000112.1 GCA_944390615.1 uncultured Clostridia bacterium
ACTATTCACGAGGAATGCAATAAATTTTATGACAATAACCGTTGGAGGCGGATTTTTTCAGCCGTGAATTGTAACATTTGGGGTGTTACAATTCATTTACATATGTAATTTCAACCCCTGTATAAAAATGTTGTATAATTTCTTTATAATTACAACCACTTTTTGCCATACTATCTGCCCCCGTTTGACTCATTCCTACGCCATGCCCATATCCTGTAACTGTAAATTTTATAGTATCCCCCTCTATGGTAAAGGAAAAATTAGTGGATCTTAAACCTAATAAAGTTCTTGCTTCTGTTCCTGCTATTTCTATATTTCCAAATTTTATGGTTCTTACTCTTCCGCTTTCTGTATATGCTATAATTTTTATCGCGTCTTCTTCCTCAAAATTGATTTCCAGATCTGCATATTTTTCTTTTAATTGCTTAACAAGTTCTTCTTTACTTAACTCTACTTCTGAATTATAACCAGAATAAGCATCTTCTCCTGCTGTTTGTACACTTTGTAAATAGGGAAAATTGGTTCCTCCCCACACATTTGTGGCAGTCTCTGTTGTCCCTCCACTGTTGGCATGGAAAAAGGCATCAATTGGTTCTCCCTGATAGGTTATAATCTCTCCTTGGGTACTATCTACTGCTTCTACAATTTTGTCCCAATTTGAATTTCTAACATTTTCATCCCATTTGGCTAATCTATCTTCTTTGGAAATCCAGGCTTGACAACAAGTAGATGCATCACATATATCAGCCTCTCCATGTTTTCCATTACTATGCATAATTTGATATAAGGTATATGTTCTTGCTACTACTGCTTGTGCTTTTAAAGCTTCTAATTCATAATCAGCAGGCATTTCAGCAGATACTACCCCATATAAATACTCATCCATTGGAACTTCTTCATAGGTTTGTGTTTGGGTATGGTATAATTTAATTGTGGCATATTTGGTATAATCATATTTTACTTTTTCTTCCCCACTATCTTCTACCTTTTCTTCTAAACTTTCCTCTACAGTTGCTACTACTTCCTGTTTCTTTTTTGTAAATAGGGATGGAAGCATAAACAAAACACAAATTAATGACAATAAATAGATGAAAAATTTTTTCATTTTCATTACCTCCATCATTCGAATTTACAGCTGGCATAAGCCACCCATGGTTATTGTTATACAATATATGAAAACTAAAAAAAAAATAGAACTAACTTTTTTGTACGAAACTTAAAAAATATCCATTTTTAGTTTCCGTACATTTTAAAGTTAGCTCTTTTTTGGCTACCATCTTCTATTTTATTCGCATTGAAAAAACTTTTTAAGCCAGTTCTTTTTTCATTTGATTTAAAATGCGCTTTTCAATCCTTGATACCTGCACTTGCGATATGCCAAGAATTTTAGCTACATCTATTTGGGTTTTGTCTTTAAAATATCTTAGTAAAATCACCTGTTTATCTCTAGGTGGCAAAGCCTCAATCATTTTATTAATGGCAATTTTATTGGTAATCGAACTTGCTTCATCTTGATTGGTTGACAATGTTTCTAAAATATTGAGTGAATTATTTTCTTTATGATCAGAAAATATATTTTCTTCAATCGAATTTACTGGCAGACTACTATCTAAAGCTAAAGTAATTTCTTCTTTTGGTGTTCTCAGTATTTTGGCAATTTCTCCGTAAGGTTGGATCTCTTCCATTTTTACTAAAAAAGTCTTTTTGCAAATCTACTATTTTTCTATGTAAATCCTTTAAACTTCTACTTACCTTAATGGGTCCATCATCTCTTAAAAATCTTTTGATTTCTCCTAAAATATAGGGAACTGCATAAGTAGAAAGTTTAACATCAAAATTTGCATCAAAATTTCTAATAGATTTAATAAAACCCATTGCTCCTATTTGATAGATGTCTTCTACTTCATAACCTCTTCCAATAAATCTTTTTACAATACTCCAAATTAATCCTTGATTACTTTCCACTAGTTTTGCCATAGCATCTTTATCCCCTGTTTGGGCTTTTTTTATCTCATTGGTAATATCCTCTAGCAAACTACTACCCCCTTAAAGCTTCTTCTAAGGTTACTTCTTCTGCTTTAGGTTGTTCTTTTATCGTTTTTTTCATGGTAACTTTTGTTCCGAAGTCCTAATACGGATTCCACTTTTAGGTCATCCATAAAACTTTCCATGATGGTAAAGCCCATGCCAGATCTTTCTAGGTTTGGTTTACTGGTATATAATGGTTGTTTTGCCATTTCTATATTTTCAATTCCCTTTCCATTATCTGAAATTTCAATTGTCACCTCTCTATCTATAATTTTACATCTGATGTTTACAATTCCTAATTTATCCTCATAACCATGAACAATAGCATTTGTAACTGCTTCTGATACAGCAGTTTTTATGTCTGAAATTTCTTCTATCGTAGGGTCTAACCCGGATACAAATGCTGCCACTGTAATTCTAGCAAATGCTTCATTATTTGATCTACTTAGAAATTCTAATTTCATTTCATTTTCACCAATCATATCACTTTTTCCTCCTCATCTTGTGTTAATTCAAAATATTCCTCTTGCAAATTTACTTCTGGAATTAATTTTAAAACGCCACTCATTTCAAAAATTTTTCTTACATTTTCTGTTAAATTAGCAAGTTCCATTTTTCCACCAAGCATCGCAACCTGCTTATATCTTCCTATTACCATTCCGATTCCGCTACTGTCCATGAAAACAACACGATCAAAATCAAATATAACTCTTTTAGGCATAAATCTTTCAATTTCATAGTCCGCTCTCCTCCTTATTTCTTTTACTTTACATTCGTCGATTTCTTCTGTAATTTTAAATACCAGAAGCTTTGGCTTGCTATAATACTTAACTTCCATAAAACCTCCTTATTTTCTTTTGATTTTGGATGGCTTGTCCATCTTTTATTGGTTATAAGTGTATCACTTTTATATGGAAAAATTTGTCAAAACTTGTAGGTGATTTAAATTTTTTTTATTTAGAAAGAGAGCATAAAAAAGTAAAGCTAAGGTACTGAAAAAAGTAAATAATTTCTTTTTTTCTTATATAATATTAAAAAAGCAACAAATTTCAATACGTTGTTGCTTTATAATGTGATAAGATGTTTAAAAAACTTTTTATAAATTTTGAAAAATACAAATTTTATATAATTTTTACTAATAGTATTAACTTTAAATAAAAAACATATGACGTACCTCTACTTTTATGTTGGCACTTCATCCATTTTTTGATTATCCTCTTTTTGCCGCTATATAAACCAAATATAATTGTATATGTATGCAAGCTAAGTCCACCGATTTTGCTTTGCATAATTTGTTATTCTTTCGTCTTTTATTTTTGTATTTCGAAATACTGATAGCAAACTATAACTTGGCACTTCTTTCTCTGGATTTAAATCTAAAAAATATTTATACGCCATATCTTTTTTGGCTCTTTTTATTACTTTTCTATCTAAATCTATATTTTCTTTTAATTTTCTTAAGAAGTGGTCTTTCGGTATTATTTTATCATATAATGATATATGCTCTGACATGTTTATTTGCTTATATCTATTTTCTAACATAAAAAAGTCACTCCAAACCTAGTTTTTTCAATGATATTATTCTATCATACTCATTGTTTTTTACTAGTGTTTTTTGTGATTTTTTTCTTTTTTTACACTTTTTTATTTTACATAATTTTACTTTTTAAACATTTTAATAAAGTGACACGCGAAAACCGACCATCATCGTAAGCATAGGTCGTACCAAAGGCACCTCCATAGTTAGCTGGATCACTAGACCCATTGTAGCTGTAACCGCCTCCTCGAAGAGTACAAGGATTGTTCGGCCTATCGGTATATTCAAGAGTCCACTCAAATACATTTCCAGCTATATCATAGATATTTTGCTTACTAAATGTGCTACTTGCTCCTGTTGTTAATAATACAGGTTCTGAACTTTTTTTATTATAGGGAGCATTTAGCCAACTAGCTCCATATTCTAGTGAATACTTAGCTAGTGTATTTGTTATATTATAAGTACTATCAAGATAATTTCCCCAACTTGTACTATTAGAATCTAGTTCATCTTCTGTTGCTCCTTTTGTTTCTAAATACTTTAATACTAAATCCCACTGCACTCCAAACATTAAACTACTCGTATAATCTCCACTATTTACTTTATCGGCCAATGTCTGTGCCTCACTACAATATATATAGGTATATGGATATTGATTTTCTTTAGATGTTGGTATAGCCGAACTATCATTAATTGGTACATAGCTTGTTCTATTAGTCGCTATTCCTGCTTCATATCTCCCTATCCAAAATCCTCCATTTTCGTATACACTTTGTAACATTGTTTGTTTTAAATTATTGTATTCACTCTTTGTTAACCCTGTTTGCTCTTCTGAATACCATGTATCTGTATAATTGACTACATATGTTGTATACGTATGCAAATCTTCTTCTATAGTAGTATATTGTTCTTCTGTAAATTTACCATCTGCACCTGCTGTAATTTCAGTTCCTGCTGTTGGATAAACACTCACTGTTCTTGGCACTTCTATCCATACATATTGGTTTCCTACATTATCTTCTATTACTAATCCTGTACTTAAATCCGTTCCTGCAACTTGGCTAAAATCTTCACTTGGCAAATATAGTGTTGTTCCTGTATCTGATGGCAAAGTTGCAACTCCACCTGAAGAACCACTTAAACTTCCTTACCAAATATCTCCTACCTTTATTGTGTGTTTTCCATCGATGGTTGTTAACTCTAATTCCGCAGGTATGCCGGGAGCCGAGGAATGCAATAAATTTTATAACAATAACCGTTTGAGGCGGCTAATTCCAAAACAACTATCTATCTTCTATCTACAATTTCATCCTGATTTTTATAAATACTATTTTCCTTAACCACACCTCTAACAGAAGCTAATGGATAAATCATAGTCTTTTTCCCAATCACACTACCAGGATTAATAACAGCACCACATCCCACTTCAACATGATCACCTAAAACCGTTCCAAATTTATTCAAATCAGTATCTATTTTTCTCCCATGATAAGATATCGTAACCAACTTTTTATCTGCTCTTACGTTAGAAATAACAGCTCCTGCTCCCATATGTGCCTGATACCCCAAAATAGAATCTCCCACATAATTATAATGTGGTACTTGCACTTTATTAAACAATATGGCATTTTTCAATTCTGTTGCATTTCCGAACTACTGCTTCTTTTCCAATAATAACATTTCCTCGAATAAAAGCGGCATGTCTTATTTCTGCTTTTTCATCAATAATGCATGGACCTATGATACAACTAGTTGGTGCAATTTTTGCTGTTTTGGCAATCCATATATTTTCACCGATTTTGTTAAATTTTTCTTGGTCTAAAGAATTTCCAAGTTCTAGGATAAACTCACCTATTTTAGGCAAAACTTCCCAACCAAATGTACAATTTTCAAATATTTTTTTTGCTATCGTTTCTTTTAAATCTACCAAATATTTTATTTCTATTTCTTCCATTTTTCCTTATCTTTATTTAAGTTATGAATAAAGATTTCCTCCTTTTTTGGCTAAGTTTTTTTCGTAAATTTCTATTGCTGTTTCAGGACTGTCAACACCTTCTTTGTTTTTGATAGGTGCAAATTCTTCTTCTCTTTTTATTCTCATAACAAGCATATCATCCAAATATTGAAATCCATCAAATATAAATGTTTCAAACTTATATAAGTTGTTTTTTATGGCTAAATGGCATTTTAGTTTTTTATGAGATATTTTTTCTATGGCATCTACTGTCAATAAATGGCTTACAATATTGGCATCCCCATAAACTAAATCCCCCATTTTGTCACATTCAATTCGCATTTTTTCGGATAATTCAATATATTCTACAATACTTGGCTTTCCATCTCTTCTACAAAATACACCTACTTTTTCTTCTGGACAAGCTTTCATGACTGATTTTGAAGCAATTTGCATCTGTTTCTTTATCGTTAAACCAATAAAGATTGGGTCAATCGGATTTACCATAATATTGTCTACACCACAAATATAAACCCATTTAACATGTTTGCTTCTCATATCCTCTAACATATTTTCTTTTTTTAGCGCTTCATAGACGCCTCCATTTCCATTAGATGCTGTTTTTATTTTATTGTTTTCCATCACTAGCTTGCCTTCTTTGGTTAGCATAGGAAGTGTTCCTTGTTTGAAAAATTTTACTCTGGTTTTGTCATATCCAAAATAATGGTGTTTTTCAAAAAAATCAATTGTTTGCTGGTTATTTTCCTGACTTGTCATGATATACCAGTAAGGATATAGGTTGTATAATTTTTTAGATTTTTTTAAATGGTCTGTTAAAATTTCAAATATGTATTTTTCTGTTTTTCCCATATTTAATGGAAAAGTACCTTTTGGTCCTTTAAATCCTAATCTGGTTCCTTGCCCTCCTGCCATAGTAACTACGGCATATTCATCATTTTTTAGAACTGCTTCCCCTATTTTTTGTAATTCTTCTTTTTCTTTTGCATCCATTTTTTCTTTGTCTATAGCATCAATTGGTGTTATTTGATTGGAATTGATTTCTTTTACTTTTTTGGTATCTTCATATAATTTCGTTATCTGCCCAAAATCAATTTGTAAAATTTGATTTATGATTTCTTGTTTTTGGTTATCATTTAACTGTTTCATCCATTCTAAAATATGTTTTTGATGATAGGTTTTTAATTTTTCTTCTGCTAATTCTTGGTTTATCATATTTATCACCCTTATTATTATATTGATTT